>NZ_VOZA01000061.1:0-14554 GCF_013420015.1 Acinetobacter sp. YH12039
GAGATCCATGCACGCATGGCAGTCTTGAATAAATTCACAGAATTAGGTCGCCCTCATACCCAAGTTGTCTCTTAAATTTGAGTAGCTTAAGGGAACTCAGCCTTTCAAACCTTTATGCAACAAAGCCTATCTGCACCAGAAATGCGATTATCCAATTATGTTTATAGTGAGACAGCTACGTCATTTCATGTATCTTGTGATCGGAGTTATTCAATCACATTTCGTAGTCAAAATTTAAAAAATAGTAATGGATTAAGTTCTGTTTCGAATGGACCGTATCAATTAAGAACGCAACTTAAAGTCATAGGAGGTTCTGATAATCTATGGGGGGCAATCATGAACCAACGTGCTGGACAGGATAGAAAATATACGATTTCTGCGCGTTTAATGGATAACCCACTTTCCTATAATGTTCCAGCAGGAGTATATCGGGATAAGATTTATGTTAATGTCGATTTTTAAAAATAATCATCCAATCTTACATTGTAAAAAAGGAGATGAATAATTCTCCTTTTTTCACGATTGTGTCATCAAATAATCATCAAAATGCAAAAACTGCTGCTTAAATTGTGGATATACATTTATAAGAAGCATGTAAGATCATGACAGAATCGGCTATCAATTTGGGGCGTATACAGGATGAACCTGCACGCTTTCAATTCCAATTTAAGCATATGCAATCACGAATGGATGTGCAAACGGTCTCAACCTTAATCCGTCTAGGTCTAAAAATTGCCATTGTTACAGATACGTGGGCGCCAGAAATTAATGGTGTTGCACATTCTTTATTGCAACTGTGTAAGGGCTTGCAGCAACAAGGCAACTCAATATTTTTAATACGTCCTGAACAGTCCGAAAGTTGTCAGGATTTCAAACCTGATCAAGAGTGTTTGGTTCGAGCGCAGTCGATTCCTAGATATTCAGGTTTACAATTTGGCTGGCCGCAATTGATCAAGCTGAGTAAAGCTTTAAAAAAAGCCCAAGTCGACATTGTGCATATAGTCACTGAAGGGCCTTTGGGATTTGCTATGCTTCAACTGGCGCGTTCTTTACAGATTCCTGTGTCCAGTGGTTTTCATTCGGCCTTTCATGATTTTAGTCGATTCTTTGATTTAGCGTTTTTAATGAAGCCTGTACAACATTATTTACGATGGTTTCATAACAATACTCAACTCACCTGTGTCCCGAGCCAAGATACTGCAGATGCCCTGCATCGATTAGGTTTTAGTTGTCCATTGGTGGTGGTGGGGCGTGGTGTGGACCATAGTCGATTTTCTCCCTCACATTATCGAGCAGATCTGAGACAACAGTGGCAAGCAGATGAACATACCCGCGTGATGCTGTATGTCGGTCGGCTATCTCCTGAAAAAGAAGTGGATGTTTTAATTTCTGCCTATCGTTCGATGTTGGCTATGGATGCACGAACGAAATTGGTCATTGTGGGTGATGGGCCTGATCGTGAACGACTAATGCAACTGGCAAAATCCCTAGATGTTATTTTTATGGGAAGTTTAAGTGGTCAGGCTTTATCGGAAGCCTATGCCAGTGCGGATGTTTTTGTTTTCGCAAGTCAGGTTGAGACCTTTGGTAATGTGGTTTTGGAGGCGATGGCTAGCGGATTGCCTGTGATTGCATATAATGCTGCATGTGCCCAACTGCACGTGAGAAATCAGCAAACGGGATGGTTATGTCATTTATCTCGAACCGATGAATTTATACGTCTTATGCAGCAATTGCCGCAACGCGCTAAATTAAAAACCATCGGCATCGAGGCGGCAAAAGACGCTGCTAAAATTGGATGGCAATATCCCGTACAGCAATTTGAGCAAGCGCTATATCGCGTGGTGGATCAAGCCATGATGAGCCAATGGAGCTAGCGCTATTGGTTATATACTGGTTGAGCATCCTCATAACCAATATTCATTGAACTGTCATCAAAGCATCATTGCACTGTCAAAAAGACAACTTAAGCTGAGTCAAACACAGAACTAAACTTGTAAAAATAACAACACAAATCTAGCTCAACCCCAACATAGTCAGACTTTGACTGTAGATAGGAGATTAGCGATGAATTTTAAAAATGCAAAAACAAGAATGCTGCATCTCGATTTAAAAGGCTGTATTTATCTCAATCATTTTTCACATCAACAAGTTGTGGCTGACATATTTAAAATGGTGAGTCGACTTGGTGATGGTGTGTTTTGGTATGTCATGTTGGCGACGGTTTGGATCGTGCAGGGCATGTCTTACAGTGTACAAATCGTCTATGTATTACTGGGTGGTTCCGTCGGGACCTCGATCTATAAACTCCTCAAAAAGAAAACTGTGCGCCCAAGACCGTACCAAGTGCATCAAGTGATTCGCTTAGGTGAACGCCCTCTAGATCATTTTAGTTTTCCATCAGGGCATACTCTACATGCAGTCATGGCAACAACTGTGCTGGGCTATATTCAACCCATGCTGTTGGTCCTGATGTTGCCCTTTAGCTTATTAGTGGCATTATCTCGCATGATCTTAGGTTTGCATTACCCAAGTGATGTCGCTGTCGGTGCTGCTATAGGCGCTGCAGTGGGTGCGGCGATTATTCTCTGTGCACCTCTTTTCGGTTTGGTTTTATAGTTTGATGTGGACATCTCAATTGCAAAATCTGGTAATAAAAAAATTAAAAGGGTTTATCACGTCGAATTGCTGAAATTTGTTAAAGTAAGCCATCATTCTATAGACGATGTTAGGAAGACCCATGGGTTTACGCTGGACAGATACCATTGATATCGCAATTGAGCTGTATGAAGCTCACCCTGATGTTGATCCGCAATGGATTCGCTTTACTGACCTACATGCATGGGTATGTGCATTGCCAAATTTCACTGATGACCCCGAAAAGTCGACTGAAGGTCTGCTTGAGGGAATTCAGATGGCCTGGATTGATGAGGCAAGTTAATCCCTACATCGAAAAAAGCAATTTTTTTGTATAGCAAAAGCAGAAAATAGCGCATTATTCGGTATAATGCGGCAAATTTTTCACGTCAAATTGACTTAAGGAGCCTCTCATGGCTATTGAACGTACTTTATCTATCGTTAAACCAGACGCAGTTGCTAAAAACCACATCGGCGACATCTTTGCTCGTTTCGAAAAAGCTGGTCTTCAAATCGTTGCAACTAAAATGAAACACTTGACTCAAGCTGAAGCTGAAGGCTTCTACGCTGAGCACAAAGAACGTGGTTTCTTTGGTGACCTAGTTGCATTCATGACTTCTGGTCCAGTTGTAGTTTCAGTTCTTGAAGGCGAAAACGCAGTTCTTGCTCACCGTGAAATCCTTGGCGCAACTAACCCTAAAGAAGCTGCTCCTGGTACTATCCGTGCAGACTTCGCTGTAAGCATCGACGAAAACGCTGCTCACGGTTCTGACTCTGTAGCATCTGCTGATCGTGAAGTTAACTACTTCTTCGCTCAAACTGAGATCGCTCCACGTACTCGTTAATTCGAAGTATTCGAACCAGATAAGTGGTATACTGCTTGTCTGGTTTTTTTATTCTCTGAATAATTCTTCGCTCAAATACTGAGCATCTCCTTTGATCTTTAGACATGGTTTAGGTAATTACACATGAGTACTGAAGTAGTCGCTACATCAGCTGTTTCTGATGCACAGCAACAATCTCCATCCGCTCCGACGCAGCAAAATACTGTGGAGAAAGTGAATTTACTGGGCATGTCACGTCCGCAAATGGAAAAATTCTTCGAAGAAATGGGGGAGAAGAAATTCCGTGCTGGGCAGGTGATGAAATGGATTCATCAGTTCTTCGTGACTGATTTTGCTGAAATGACCAATATTTCTGGTAAATTGCGTGAAAAACTAGAAAAGATTTGTGAAATTAAAGCGCCTGAAGTGGTGCATAAAAATTATTCAAAAGACGGTACTCGTAAATGGGTGTTCCGTGTAGGTGATGGTGCAGGTTCATTGGTTGAAACCGTGCTCATTCCTGCAGAAGATAAAACCGGCGCACGTAAGACCTTGTGTATTTCGTCACAAGTGGGCTGTGCTCTGGACTGTTCATTCTGTTCAACTGGGAAACAAGGTTTTCAACGTGACTTGAGCCAAGCTGAAATTATTGGACAGCTTTGGATGGCGAACTTCTCTTATATGGAAGATGTGCCAGTTGCGGATCGTGAACGTTCAGTGACCAACGTGGTGATGATGGGCATGGGTGAGCCGTTGTTGAACTATGATGCTGTATTGAATTCAATGCGTATCATGTTGGATGACTTTGCGTATGGCATGTCGAAGCGTCGTGTGACTTTATCAACATCAGGTGTGGTGCCTAAAATTGACCAATTGGCACAAGACATTGATGTGGCCTTGGCAATTTCACTCCATGCGCCAAATGATGAACTACGTAACGAACTTGTTCCGATCAATAAAAAGTATCCGTTGGAACAGTTGATAGCAGCTTGTCAGCGTTATATCGCCAAAGATGGCAATGAAAGTTCACGTAAACATGTGACCATCGAATACGTGATGTTAGATGGTGTAAATGACCATCCTGAACATGCACAGCAAATGTTAAAGCTGTTGAAAAACTTACCAAGCAAAATTAATTTAATTCCGTTTAACCCGTTCCCGCATGCGCCATACAGTCGTTCAAGCCGTAACCGTATTATTTCTTTCCAAAAAACTTTGTCTGATGCCGGTTTTGTGTGTACGATTCGTCAGACACGTGGTGATGATATCGACGCTGCGTGTGGACAACTCGTGGGGCAAGTTGCTGACCGTACTCGTCGTGCGGAGCAATGGAAAAAGAAAGTTGCGCAGCAAAATGAGATACTGCGCTCACAAGGATAATAAAGAGGCAGCCAATTGAAAAAGTTAACGTATAAGTTCACTTTCGTTTCAGCTTTATGTGCATCGGTTTTGGCATTAACAGCATGTCAAACGCCTGAGATTGGGAAAAAAGACCCAGAGAAAGCCGTAAAAATCAGAACGCAATTGGCTGTTGAACACCTGAAAGCAGGGGATTTGGACTCTGCTAAACGCGCATTAGATCAGGCTTTAGAAGTGGATTCTCGCGATTCCCAAGCCAATATGATGATGGGTGTCTTACTACAACGAGAAGGCAGCCCAGCCAACTTAGAAAAAGCAGATAGTTATTTTAAGCGTGCAATTTCAGCAGACTCAAAAAATTCTCAAGCGCGTAACAACTACGGTACGTATTTATACCAAGTTGAGCGCTATAATGATGCGATTGAACAGTTCAGCATCGCAGGTTCAACTTTAGGTTATGATCAACGTTTCAAAGCATTGGAAAATTTAGGTCGAATTTACCTGAAAGTGGGTGATGTGGCGAATGCTGAAAAATCATTCAAACAAGCTTTGCAGGCTAATCGTGATTCCTATGTTTCAATGTTAGAGTTGTCTGAAATCTTTTATTTGAATCAGCAGTTCCCTGCTGCCACACAAATGTATGAACAATTTGTACGTGCAGTAGGACAAAAAAATCAGGGTGCGCGCGCACTCTGGATTGGCATTCGAACAGCGCGTGCCAATGGCGACAATTTGGGTATGCAAGTACTGGTTAACCAGTTACGTGCTTTGTTCCCAGAAAGTCCTGAATACCAACGCTATTTGCAATTACAGTACAGTACTGAGGCCGTATGGAAGTAAATCCTAATTCACCGCAATCGAATGGTTCGAGCGTAGCTCCAAATGCATTAGGAAATGTACAACGCCCAGGTGAGTATTTACGTCAAGTACGTATTACGCAAAAACTGGAACTTGAAGCTGTCGCATCAGAACTCAATATTCCATTAAAAACACTGACTGCACTCGAGCAAGATGATTATAAGTCATTGCCTGAAGCGACCTTTATTAAAGGTTACTACCGCACTTATGCCAAATATTTAAAAGTTGATGCCACCAATATCATTCAACGTTTTGATGATATTTATGCCAACGATACGGGATTGTTGCCAAATCACGCGTTAAATAATTCACCGATTAAAATTATGGGTAAATTACCCGGGTCTAACCGTGACCGTAATCGTAAATGGATCAAACGTGGTCTGATTGCATTGGCGGTGTTGTTGGTCATTGGTGCGATCGTGGCGGCGATTCAGGGCATGACCTCGGGCAGCGATAATGAAGACGCTGTGACCAATGATGTCGCTTCAGAAGTTCAAGTCCTCGACATGAATGGCGGGAATGCAACAGTCAGCGGTGATCAATTGACATTGACCTTTAGTAGCCCGACTTCAGTACATATTGTTGATTCGACGGGTAAGGTGTTGGCGACTGGTCGTCAAGCATCGACGCTCAACTTAAACGGTGAAACACCATTCCAAATTCGTTTGGATGATGCAACTGTAGTGTCATTAAGCTTAAATAATGAAAATATTTCATTGTCACCATATACCGTAAACGGCAAAGCAGATTTCCGTTTATCACGTTAAGGGACAACAGAGCAGACTGAACAATGATTGAAAATCCAATTAAGCGCCGTCCAACGCGTAAAATTAAAGTAGGTTCGGTGTATGTCGGTGGTGATGCGCCGATCAGCATCCAAAGTATGACCAATACTGAAACCTGTGATGTCGAAGCGACCGTGGCACAAATTCAGCGCTGTGTAGACGTCGGTGCGGACATCATGCGTGTTTCTGTACCGAGTATGGAAGCTGCTGAAGCTTTTGGTGAAATTCGTAAACGTGTGCAAGTGCCATTGGTTGCCGATATTCACTTTGATTATAAAATTGCTTTACGTGTTGCAGACCTTGGTGCAGATTGTTTGCGTATTAACCCGGGTAATATTGGCTCAGAAGCTAAAATTCGTGAAGTGGTAGCTGCTGCACAACATAATGACATCTCTATGCGTATTGGTGTCAATGCCGGTTCACTGGAAAAAGATATTCAAAAGAAATATGGTGAGCCTACAGGTCAGGCCTTGCTTGAATCTGCAATGCGCCATATTGATATTTTAGACCGTTTAAATTTCCATGAATTTAAAGTGTCAGTCAAAGCATCCAATGTCTTTCTGACGATGGATGCTTACCGTTTGTTATCTAAACAAATTGATAACCCATTACACTTAGGTGTGACTGAAGCAGGTGTCTACCGTACGGGTTCAGTCAAATCTGCTATCGCTTTAGGCGGTTTGTTGATGGAAGGCATTGGTGACACCATGCGTATTTCATTGGCAGCAGAGCCTGAAGAAGAAATCAAAATTGGCTTTGATATTTTAAAATCATTGGGCTTACGTTCAAACGGCATTAACTTTATTGCGTGCCCAAGTTGTTCACGCCAAGAGTTTAATGTCATCAAAGTTATGCAAACATTGGAAGAGCGTTTAGAAGATATTCGTACCCCAATGGATGTATCGGTGATTGGTTGTAAAGTGAATGGTCCGGGTGAAGCCAAAGAAGCCGATATTGGTGTAGTTGGTGCAAGTCCGCGTTCACTGGTGTATCGTAATGGCGAAAAGAGCCATTTAATTGACACAAATCAGTTGGTTGACGAAATCGAAGCGATGGTTCGTCAACGTGTTAGCGATCTTGAAGACGCTAAAGCTAAAGAGATTATTCGCACAAGTTTTTCTGAGTAGATCATGAGTTCAATCGTCGCAATCAAAGGTTTTAATGACATTCTCCCTACGCAAAGTCCTGCATGGAGACGTCTAGAACAGCATCTATCTAGCCTGATGGATGCTTATGGTTATCAGCAAATTCGCTTGCCGATTGTGGAGCAGACTCATCTGTTCAAACGTTCTATTGGTGATGCAACGGATATCGTTGAAAAAGAAATGTACACATTCTTAGACAAAGGTAATCCGCCTGAGTCTTTGACTTTGCGTCCAGAAGGAACAGCAGGATGTGTACGTGCAATGCTTGAACATAACTTACTTCGTGGTGCTACACCGCGTGTATGGTATGTCGGCCCAATGTTCCGCTATGAAAAACCACAAAAAGGTCGCTACCGTCAGTTCCATCAATTTGGCGTAGAAACTTTTGGTGTTGCAACACCAGATCAAGATGCAGAATTGATTTTAATGACTGCACGTTTGTGGAAACGCATGGGCGTTGCAGATAAAGTTCAATTAGAACTCAATACTTTAGGTGAGTCTGATGAACGTGCAGCTTATCGTGCAGCATTGGTTGAATTCCTAGAGTCACATAAAAATGACTTAGATGAAGATTCACAGCGTCGTCTAACCACGAATCCACTGCGTATTTTGGATTCTAAAGATCCAAAAACACAAAGCATTTTGGAAAATGCGCCAAAACTTCACGACTTTATGGGTGAAGAAACGTTGGCTCACTTTGCTCAATTGCAGCAGTATTTGACTGATGCTGGTGTTGGTTTTGTGATCAATCAAAAATTGGTTCGTGGTCTCGACTATTACAACAAAACGGTCTTTGAATGGACAACTACACACTTAGGTTCTCAAGGAACGGTATGTGCTGGTGGTCGTTATGACGGTTTAGTCGGTCAGCTTAAAGGTAAAGTAGACCAGTCGGTGCCTGCTGTTGGTTTTGCAATGGGTATGGAGCGTTTGCTTCTTCTACTTGAACAAGTGGAAGACAATACTCCTGTACGTGACTGTGAGCTATTCTTAGTTTCAGATCCTGCAACTCAAGGTAAGGCATTGGTCCTTGCTGAACAAATTCGTGATCAACTTGAAGCAGCGGGTAGCAACATTCGCTTAAAAGTTGGTTCACAAGGTTCAATGAAATCGCAAATGAAAAAAGCAGACCAATCGGGTGCTTTATTTGCTGTGATTTACGGTGAACGTGAGCAATCAGCAGGGCAAGTGCTGGTGAAAGAGCTAGCGATTGCAGAACAACACGAAGTGAATGTGGCAGACTTTGTTGCCTTCATTATCGAAAAAATTTCTTCAAAATAATCCCTATAACATAAGGAAAAAGGTAATTTCATGAGCGCATTGAGTGAAGAAGAACAACTTGATAATTTAAAATCGTTTGCTAAAAAATATGGCTCTGCCATTGTTAGCGGCATTTTAATTGCGTTGATTGCCTTTTTCGGATGGGAATACTGGCAGAAGAAAACTTTGGCTGAATCACAAATGCAAACAGCCAAAGTCCAGCAGTTAATGGATGATGCTCAGTCGGCGACGGGTGACGCTTTTACACAACTTTCTGCGACTGCAGATAAAATTGTAAAAGAAGCGCCAGATTCGCCACAAGCCATCCAAACTCAGTTGCTTATGGCAAAATTGGCGTATGATAAAGCGGATTATGCCAATGCTGAGAAAGCTTTGAAAAAAGTTGAAAATTCAAAAGTTGATGATGCAGGCTTAATTCAATTGGTGAAATTACGTTTGGCGTATGCACAATTGGCACAAAAGAAATTTGATGAAGCATTAAAAACCTTAGAAGCAGTTAAAGAACCTGCTTTTCAAGCGACTGCAGATGAAGCCCGTGGCGATGTCTATGTTGCAAAAAATGATATCGAAAATGCAAAGAAAGTTTATCAAAGTGCATGGGATGCTTTGGTTGAGCGACAAGAAGAACGTCAAATTTTACAAATTAAACTCGAAAGTGTAGGCGTTTTAGTTGATGATCCTGAAATTGAACGTCCGATTATAGATACACAAGTGGAAGCAACTGAATGAATAGAAAATACAAAATTACCTGTGCGCTGACAGTTTTAACACTTGCTTTGGCTGGTTGTGCAAATAAAGGAAAAGTAGAAAAAGTAAAACCAAATCCTTTACCAAAATTGGAACAGGCAAAAACTTTAGCACCTGTATTTTCAAACAGTGTGGCTTCAACTGAAGAAGCAGATCCACTACGTTTACGTATGGATGCAGATAATGGCGTTGTTTTTAGCGTAAATCCTAATGGTGAAGTTCAAGCCTACAAAGGCAAAGAGCGTTTATGGCAGAAGAAAATCTCTAAACAAGGTTTGACTGCAGGTGTAGAAGCAGCTGACGGAATTGTGGTTGTTGGTAATGCAAAAGGTCAATTATTTGCATTAGATCAGGCAACAGGTGAACAAAAGTGGACAGCGCAATTAACCGGCGCGTTACTTTCACCGTCGTTGATTCAAGCAGGTCGCGTTATTTCAGTTACCAATGATGGGACGGTATACGCAAACGATGTGGCAACGGGCCAACAAACTTGGACCTATAACTTGCCAAATGTACAGTTTAGTTTACGTGGTATGGCAGCACCGGTATCACTCGATGCGCGTCATGTTCTCATCGCTTCTTCAAATGCCTATATCTATGTGATTGATGCATTGAGCGGTATTCCGAAAATGCAGCGTCGTGTTGCAGTGTCAGACGGTCGTTCAGATGTACAACGTCTCATTGATATTGACGGTGAACCGACTGTAGCAGGTCAATTTTTAATTACCACCAGTTACCAAGGCCAAGTGACAGCACTTGATCTTGCCTCACAACAAGTGATCTGGAGTAATGATGCGAGCAGTATTCAGCGTCCTGAAGTTGCAGGCAATGGTGTCTTTGTGACACAAACTGATGGTAAAATTGTGGCTTACGAAATTACCACTGGTCAAACATTGTGGGAAAATGACCAATTGCTTAATCGTAATTTGAGTAACCCAGTGATGTTAGGTCAAGACCTTGTGGTTGGTGATCTGGATGGTGTACTTCACTTAATCAACCCAGCGACAGGTGAGTTGGTTGGTCGTTCTAAAACCAGTGGTGAAGTACGTTCACTACGTGTAATTGACAATCAATTATATGTGTCGACACGTAAGGGTGCATTAAGCATTTGGCAGAACCGTTAATTTTTCTGCGGCTTATGTTAAAATAAGCCAAACCGTATTTTTAACGCGGGGGATTGAATCATCAATGCCCCGTGTTTTTATTTATTTTAGGCATTTATCCTATTTCCATTCTTCCTAAGCTTTCTGATGTTCAGACCAGACCAAACTGGCTGATCTGGAATAAAGGTTAATCTATGAAACCCGTAATTGCGCTCATTGGTCGTCCGAACGTCGGAAAATCAACGTTGTTTAACCAGATAACCAAGAGCCGTGATGCTCTCGTTGCTGACTTTGCCGGTCTGACTCGTGACCGTAAATATGGTGACGCGACTTATCAAAATAAATCTTTCATTGTCGTTGATACTGGGGGTATTGGCGAAACTGAAGGTGGTATCGATTCGTACATGGCAGAACAGTCAAAAACTGCCATTAATGAAGCAGATATTATTGTCTTCGTGGTCGATGCGCGCGCAGGCCTATTGGCATCTGATGAGCAAATTGCACGTGACTTACGTACGCTAGGTAAAAAAGTTTATCTTGTTGCCAACAAAGTTGATGGTGTTCATGCCGAAGCAGCTTTAGTTGAATTCTTCAAATTGGGTATGGGTGAACCACTTCAAGTGGCTGCCAGCCATGGTCGTGGTGTTCAGCAAATGCTTGAAGAAGTGTTAGCTGAAGTGCCTGAAGATGAAAGTGAAGAACAACACGATAAAGACACAGGCTTACGTTTAGCGATTATTGGTCGTCCAAACGTGGGTAAATCGACTCTAGTGAACCGTTTGTTGGGTGAAGACCGTGTGGTTGCATTTGACCAACCAGGTACTACACGTGACTCGATTTATATCCCATTTGAACGTGATGGCCGTAAATACACATTAATCGATACTGCGGGTGTACGTCGTAAAGGTAAAGTGGACGAAATGATCGAGAAATTCTCGATTGTGAAAACTTTACAAGCGATGAAAGATGCGCATGTTGTGGTTATTGTTGTCGATGCACGTGAAGGGATCGTTGAGCAAGACTTGCATTTGATCGGTTATGCGCTTGAAGCAGGCCGTGCGATGGTGATTGCCATCAACAAATGGGACAACATGTCTGACTACGACCGTAAACAATGTAAATTAGATGTTGAACGTCGTTTTGACTTTATTCCATGGGCAAAAATTCACTTAATTTCTGCACTTCACGGTACAGGTGTTGGTGATCTTTATCCATCGATCCACCGTGCTTATGATTCTTCGCATTTGAAAGTATCACCTGCGAAAATCACTCAGATCTTGAATGATGCAACTGATGCGCACCAACCACCAATGGTTCAAGGTCGTCGTATCAAAATGCGTTATGCGCATATGGGCGGACAAAATCCACCGACGATTGTAATTCATGGTAACAAGGTCGATAAAACGCCAAATGACTATCGTCGTTACCTAGAAAACGTGTTCCGTAAAGTTTATAAACTTGAAGGTACGCCAGTCAAAATTGAATTTAAAACCTCTGATAACCCATTTGAAGGTCGTAAGTCGCAAATCGATGAGCGTACGGCGGCACGTAAACGTCGTTATGTTCAGAAGTTCAAAAAGGCGGAAAAGAAATTCAAACGCTAAGTTTAGATGAACAAAAAAGCCTGCAGATATGCAGGCTTTTTTATTTCACTTTATTTATCTAAAAAGATGTAGAAATTAGTTTTTACACTTTTTAGCTTGGCGGTAAATATCAATATTATCCAGATTAGCTTGAGCAATTTCCATGGCTTGCTGTGCGCTGCTGCTATCCTGTTGTGTATTTTTATTGCCAGAAAAAGCTGTCGCAAATTGTCCCATACGCGCGGCTGTTTCAGATTGACCTGAAAATGCGGATAGCGCGTTGCCAGCAAGACCAGCCCATTTTGAAACTTGATTATTTTGCTGTGCAGACGCTTGGCTTAATGCCAGTTGCGATGCTTCCAATGTGCGTTCGAAAGTTTTACGTTCAACGCTCAGATCAGTGCAATCTAAGGTTTTTAAATAACTGGTGCTATAAACACTATTGTTGGTTTGGTTAGCTTGATTGAAATTTGAGGCATAGCCACGGTCTGCTTGAGCTACAGCATTGGCAGCTTCTTGACGGCTTTGATTCATACGCGCTTCAGCTTGGTCCATAATCGCGCCATTTTTGGCACCCATTACTGCAACAGCTGCATCCAATAAGCCTGCTTGAGCGAAACATGGTAGGACACAAAGTGAACTGATTAACGTGATTTTTCTTAGCATCTGATTTACCCCGAGTTTTAAATTAAAGTTATAAGAATCTAGAGTATTTTATCTAATTGAAGATGTATTTAAAATATTTATTATACTTAAGTATTTGAATATATTTATAATATTAAGTATTTCTTAAGTGGTTTGAAATATTTTTAAACTGAGTTTTAAAATCTCGATAAGTCAAAGGACCGATGCGCTCATCTGTATTGTGGTGTATTTTGTGTCGGAGAGTCGCATAAAATATAGCGTCATGGACGTAGTGTAAAAGATATTGGATCAATAACTTATGGCGAAAATTCAGCTTGAATATAGTGCAATTACTGACTTCTTTGTGGAGCCGCATGGCTTGAGTCGTCAAGAGGTAATTGCCGTGCGTAAACAAGCCATTTACCAATATCGAAATCAATTACTCGGGCAGCGGCTAAATAGGTCAGTTGAAAATTCAGATTTTTCAAAGTCTGCGTTTGGTAAGCCTTTTCTTCCGGATTTGCCACATTTTCATTTTAATCATAGTCATAGTCAGCAGCATTATGTATTGGCCAGCAGTGAAAAAATCGCCAATATTGGTGTGGATATTGAAGATTTAAATCGAAAAGTTCGTTTTGATGCGATGGCTCAACACAGCTTTCATCCCGAAGAATTGCTCAATTGGGACAGTTGTGAGCATGATCCTGATTTTTGGTTTAAAGTTTGGACCACCAAAGAGGCGGTACTTAAAGCGTCGGGTTTAGGGATTCGAGTGAACCTGAATGAACTGAATACGCAGTGTCATCTAGAGCAGAATGGTGGGATGTGTAGTCACCCCGCTATTGGCACTTTTGCTTATCAGAATATTCAACTGCCGCATGTGATGTTGACGGTGGCATGGCAAAGTGAACAATCTTGCCGAGGTTTTCATTTGCCTAATATTGAGTTGAATGTCTTATAAATCGGTATGAAATAAAATCATCATGAAAAAAGCCCTGTTCTGGCTGAACAGGGCTTTTTTTAAATCAATCTAAACTGGCTTTAGATTAGATTTTGCATTTTTTAGAACCTTGGTAGATACCAATGTTGTCGATGTTTGCTTGAGCAGCAGATTTGTTTGCTTGTTGAAGTTCAAGGTTGCCTGCTTCTGAAATATCTTGCTCACCAGCCAAGCTGTTTGCAATGTTGCTTGCACGAGCAGCTTTTTCAGAGTTACCACCGAAAGCAGCAAGAGCGCCACCCGCTAAACCAGCAAATTTGCTCAATGATTTGCCTGGCGCTTGAGCAGATGCTTGGATGTTTGCAATGTTTTTGTCAGCAGCTTCTAAAGAGCGCTTAGCATTCGCTTTTTCAACAGCAAGAGTTGCACAATCCATCGCTTTTAATTCTGAAGATGCGAATTGAGTTGTAGCAAAAGCAGAAATTGAAATAGAAGTAACAGTTGCAAGAACAAGTAATTTTTTCATGAAATAATTCACTTTTATAGGACTTACGCACTATCATTTATAGATTCTCTGTGGTAGCAGATGATTTTTATCGAGAATAAAGTCATCAATGAAGTTTTTGATAATTGGTCTAAATAATTTCTTCTGCCAACGATATATATTT
>NZ_VOZA01000062.1:0-13660 GCF_013420015.1 Acinetobacter sp. YH12039
GGCTGTTTGCTGGCTCGCTGCGCAGCGGCCAACGAGCTGCCAATATCATGACTTTAATCCAGTCAGCAAAGCTGAATGGACTGGATCCGTATGCCTATTTAAGTGATGTGCTGAAAAGGCTGCCGACGCATAAAGTGACCCAAATAGAAGAATTACTGCCACACCGCTGGAAATCCGACCAAAATTAAAAAATAGGCATGGGATTCAGCGGACGCTTACGATAAAGATGACACGTGGGGATTCTTAATAATTCCAGATGAAACGCTACGTGTAAACGGAATTAAGTCATTTGAGCGAGAAGCTTTATGGCAGATTAGAAGGTCGTATACGGATTATCCGTTATGGTCTAAAGAGGATTATGACGATACAGTAAAATTTTTTACTGAGTTGACAAATGAGGCGGGGTGGCCAAGTAAAACAGGCAACCCCTCTGGCTCAGGTCGCTACAATAATGTCTAAGTGATCTTCGCTATATCATTAAATTGGCTAGGCCACTGAAAAGTGGCCTTTTTGCCATTGGGTGCATAAAACATTTTCCATAAATCCATAAACTCACGGGAAGCGCTAAGTCCCTGTAAAACCTCAGGAGAATTTGTTTTCTGTGCTTCGTAGACTAGGAATTGGAAGTAGTAGATGAGCCACAGTGCGTTCATATCGTTGAAGGCTACGAAATCCTCATCGTTGATGGTTCGTGAAAGTAGAAAACGAGAATTAGACTCTGTGATTTTTTCATATAGATCATCAAATATTAGCTTAACTTGATCAAATGGTGTCGTAAAAAACTGGTCTATATCGGTTAAGTAGCAGAAGCGATCTTCAGCTCTCATTTTTTTTAGTAATTGACGCATCGTTTTAATACTTGGGTGCTCTGTACCATCATTGTCACTGTCATTATCAACGAGTTCTGTATTCAGATATTTGTCAAATGAGCTGATCGTCGGGAGTTTCTCTAATGGTTTTTTATTTGCGTGTGAGGCTAGTGAGTAGATGATGAAATCGGAAAAACTACTGGATGGACCATAGGGTTTATTTTTATTAAAACGAAACTTAAACAACTGCGTAAAGCACAATGGCTCCATATTACTGTCTAAGGTTAGGATTGCATCAAGATGAATTAAGAGCTGGATAACGAGACAGGAGGGCTGTTTCATTTGCTCAAGGGATAGATGTACTTGGTTATGTCCTGTGACAACAATGCTCTGAATAAATTGATGCAACTCAGCAATACTTTGCTCTGAAAAACCAGTCAGTTCAGCTTGGTCGAATAGCGCAACATGCTTATTCCAATTTTGATACATCTCATTTTGCAAAGGGTAGAGCGATAGGCATTTCAAAATATACGCAAATGTGATCTGGATATTTTCCCCCTGATCAACCACTTGACTGGAGTTGCTATCTAAAATATCTAACCCAAGAGCTTCACAAAGCATGCCCTTTAATTCAATAGGTGAAAGATCTTCTTCGATGGAATCTGCATTTTTAACCAATCGTTCTATATTGCTTTCAAGCGTTCGATCAAACTTTTTTAGTATTGAAAAATTAAATTGTGTTAAATCCATGAAATACCTTTGAATTAAGTGGTGATCTCAGCGACAAGCTTTGGCGTACTATCCTTAAGTTATCCATATATACACTGCCACAAGACTTTAAAATAGTGTTAAATACGGGCATTAAAATTTAATACTTTATTTGGGTTCTTATGGATCATTCAGTACATAACAAATTGGTTTCATTTATCTGGTCGATTGCTGATGACTGTCTTCGAGATGTCTATGTACGTGGTAAATATCGTGATGTCATTTTGCCGATGGTGGTATTACGCCGTCTGGATACTTTATTAGAGCCGACCAAAGATGCAGTACTCGAAGAAGTCCGCTACCAACAAGTCGAAATGGAACTCACCGAGTTTGATGATGAGCCACTTAAAGAAGCATCAGGCTATGTGTTCTATAATACTTCTAAATGGACATTACGTTCGCTGTATACCGCGGCATCAAACAACCCTGAAATTTTATTGGCGAACTTTGAAGAATATTTAGAAGGTTTTAGCGACAACGTTAAAGAAATTATTCAGTGCTTTAACCTTTACGCTCAAATTCGTCATATGTCGCATAAAAATGTGCTGTTAGATGTAGTTGAAAAGTTCTTATCACCATACATCAACTTAACCCCTGAAGATGCAGTCGACCCAGATGGCTACCGTTTACCTGCATTGACTAACTTAGGTATGGGCTACGTCTTTGAGGAATTGATTCGTAAATTTAACGAAGAAAATAACGAAGAGGCGGGTGAGCACTTTACGCCACGTGAAGTGATTGAGTTAATGACGCATTTTGTCTTTGACCCAATTCAGGAAAAATTACCTTTAACCATCACTGTCTATGACCCTGCTTGCGGTTCAGGTGGGATGCTGACTGAAGCCCAAAACTTTATTGAAGAGCGTTATAGCGTTGAAGATGGCAACCGTGACGTGATTCTGTACGGTAAAGAGATCAATGATGAGACGTATGCGATCTGTAAGTCAGACATGATGATTAAGGGCAATAACCCTGAAAATATCCGTGTCGGTTCAACACTTACCACAGATGAGTTTGTCGGCACCAAGTTTGACTTTATGCTGTCTAACCCACCGTATGGTAAGAGTTGGGCATCTGAGCAAAAGCACATTAAAGATGGTTCAGATGTGATTGATCCACGCTTCATTGTGAAATTAAAAGATTATTGGGGTAAGGAAGAAAGCTGTGATGCCACACCACGTTCAAGTGATGGTCAGCTTCTATTCCTCATGGAGATGGTCAATAAGATGAAATCGCCTGAGCATAACGGCATTGGAGGTCGTATTGCTTCTGTTCATAATGGTTCAAGCTTATTTACCGGTGATGCAGGTGGTGGTGAAAGTAATATTCGTCGTTATATCATTGAAAATGACTTATTGAATGCGATTGTGCAGTTACCCAATAACTTGTTCTATAACACAGGTATTACCACTTATATTTGGTTGTTGTCGAATAACAAACCAGTACAGCGCAAAGGCAAAGTACAACTGATTGATGCAAGTTTGATGTTCCGTAAGTTGCGTAAAAACTTAGGCAATAAAAACTGTGAATTTGCCCCTGAACATATTACGGAAATTATGCAGACTTACCTTGCAGGTCAAGACGTAGAGCGTCAGCTTGATGCGAAAAATGATCCTATTGGTATTGCAAGCAAGGTGTTTGATAACCAAGACTTTGGTTATTACAAGGTCAATATTGAGCGTCCAGACCGCCGTAGCGCACAGTTTAGTGCAGAGCGTTTGCAAGGTTTACGTTTTGATAAGTCGTTGTCTGAGCCGATGGAATATATGTATAGCACTTATGGTGATGAAATTTATAGCGAAGCCAAGCTTGATGCGGTCAAAAAAGAAGTATTAGCATGGTGCGAAGATCAAGAGATTACGCTGAACAATAAAGCCCAAGCCAAGCTGTTTGATGTGAAGCTTTGGAATGCTTTAAAAACAGCATTGGACAATGCCTTAAGCATCATGCAACAGGTGGGTACAGATGAGTTTTCAGACTTTAACCTGTTTAAGAAGAAAGTCGATGAAGCAATCAAAGCTTTAAAAATTAAGCTATCGAATTCTGAAAAGAATAACATTTTAAATGCGGTAAGTTGGTATGACGAAAACGCAGAAAAAGTGGTGAAAAAAATCGTGAAGCTGAATGATGCTGAGCTTGCTGATTTGCTTGCACACTTGGGTTGTACAGAAACGGATTTGGCGGACTTTGGCTATTATGCAACGGCGAAAAAAGGAGAGTTCACCACCTATGAAAGCAATAGCGATTTGCGTGATAGTGAATCTGTACCGTTAAAACAGCAGATTCATGCGTATTTCTTAGATGAAGTGAAACCGCATCTGGCTGAAGCATGGATTAATTTAGATTCTGTGAAGATTGGTTATGAGATTAGCTTTAATAAGTATTTCTACCAGCATAAGCCGTTGCGTTCTTTAGAAGATGTGGCTCAAGATATTTTAAGCCTTGAGAAACAAGCCGATGGTTTGATTGCACAGATTTTGGGTCTTTAAGGGGAAGCATGATGTTTGAAAAATATGATGCTTATAAAGATTCGGGTGTGGAAACCTTAGGTAAGATACCTAACGATTGGGACGTTTTAAGATTCCGAGATATTTGTGACTTTGGTAAAGGCTTAAACATTACTAAAGAAAACTTAGAAGAAGTCGGAATACCCTGTGTAAATTATGGTGAAGTCCATTCTAAATATGGTTTTGAAGTAAATCCTGAAATTCACCAATTAAAATGTGTATCGGAAAACTACTTGAAAAGCTCACCAAAATCTCTACTTCGATATGGTGACTTCGTATTCGCTGATACATCAGAAGATATTGATGGATCGGGAAACTTCACATACTTAAATAGCCATCGAATAACCTTTGCTGGTTATCACACAGTTATTGTACGTCCTAAAGATAAGATCAATGTTCGATTCTTAGCATATGTATTTGATTCAAGAAGTTTTAGAAATCAAATTCGTAAAGCAGTTAAAGGCGTTAAAGTTTACAGTATTACAAAAGCGATCTTAAAAAATACAAATGTTTGGTTGCCGAATTCAGATAAGCAACTTGAAATAGCAAGTTTTTTAGACCAGAAAACAACTGAAATCGACCAAGCCATTGCCATTAAAGAACAGCAAATTGCTTTACTCAATGAACGTAAGCAAATTGTCATTCAAAAAGCAGTGACTCAAGGTTTAGATCCAAATGTACCGATGAAAGATTCGGGTGTGGAATGGATTGGTCAAATTCCTGAGCATTGGGAAATAATAAAAGTAAAAAACTTGTTTAAGCTAATTATTGAACCTGCACCTAAAAACAACGACTTAGAACTTTTATCTGTTTATACAGATATAGGTGTCAAACCTCGTAAAGAATTGGAGGAACGAGGAAATAAGGCATCTACTACAGATGGATATTGGAAAGTTAAAAAAGGCGACATCATTGTCAATAAATTGTTGGCGTGGATGGGTGCAATTGGCTTATCTAATTACGATGGAGTTACAAGCCCAGCGTATGACATATTGAGAGCAACAAAGCCATTAAATCCATATATTTATCATTTGTTGTTTAGGTCTCCAACTTGTAGTGCAGAATTGAAAAAACATTCTCGGGGAATTATGGATATGAGACTGCGTCTGTATTTTGATAAGTTTGGTGACGTATTAGTACCTTATGCTCCAATTGCTGAACAGAATGAAATCATTAAATATATTGAAGTAGAAGAGCAGAAAATTAATGCAGGAATTGAATTAATCAATCAGCAAATCGAAAAGCTAAAAGAATATAAAACTACACTCATTAATGATGCTGTCACAGGCAAAATTAAAGTGGCATAAAAATTAAGCCTAGCAAACTTCGGTTGGCTAGGTTTTTTTAATATTTCGGGGGGAATATGAGCTTATATACAGTAGACACAGCCAATAAAAAACTAAAACCATTAGACATCACACAATTGAAACAACATAACCTGACAGAGCGTTATGACTTACAAGAATGGTTGGTGAGCCACCCTGAAGCATTGGGCGAAGAACTGCTGATTATCCAAAAAGAATTTGATGGTTTTGATGGGACTGGGGAACGCTTAGACCTATTGGCACTAGACACCAAAGGACAGCTTGTACTGATTGAAAATAAACGAGATGACAGTGGACGTGATGCCGTGTGGCAGGCACTCAAGTATGCATCTTATGTAGCGCCGTTTACCTCAGATGACATCGAAGACGTCTTTGCAAAATATCTATTTAAAAATAGACCTGAATATCCCGACTTAGAACCGAATGCATTTGATGCAGATCAAGTTAAAAACACCGCAAAAATTCTGATTGAGCGCTTTTTAGAAGAACATCAAGAAATGGGTGTGGCAATCACCACCTTAAACCCAAGGAATAGCCAGCGTATTATCTTGGTGGCAGGCGAGTTTCGTAAGGAAGTGACCAATACCGCATTGTGGTTACTTGACCGTAAAATTGATCTGAAATGCGTCAAAGTTTCGCCATATAAACTAGACGAACAATTGTTGGTGGACATTCAGCAAATTATCCCTGTCCCTGAAGCATCGGAATATATGGTTCGACTCACGCGTAAGGAAGATGAAGAAACCATTGCCAAAGTAAAACAAGCCGATCATACCGATATACGCTACCAATATTGGGAGCAATTGCTTGCTTATTTTTCACAAAGCGAAAATTCGCTTTATAACAATATTAGCCCGAAGACTGATCATTGGTTGAGTTCAGCAACAGGTATATCGCAATGCACCTATCACCTGATCTTCTTGCAGAAAGCGATACGAGTAGATATTGAGTTTGCGAGAAAGGACGCCGTGGAGAATAAACAGCTCTTTGATTTCTTCTATGCGCGTAAAAATGAGATTGAGCACAAATTTGGTCAGCCTTTAGAGTGGTTAAGATTAGATGCTAAGAAATCATCTCGGATTGAGTTTATTTTGAATACCGATGGTCATAATCAGGACTTATGGCAAAGTCATATCGCATGGCATTTGGAACATATACAAAAGCTTGAGCAAGCCTTTAAGCCATATATGAATGAAGCGTATCAAGTGATTAAGTAAAAAAACATAGATCTAAAAATTTAAAATTGAGGGTAGGTTGTGTCAGAATCACAAGCGTTGATTAAAGTAGCAGTGTGCAATGTGGCACAGTTGCTTCGTGGTGGAAATATTCAGGTTCAAGACCAAGCAGATATACAAGGTAAATTGAAGATACCTGAATATCAGCGACCATATATTTGGAATGCAGAACAACTGGATCAACTCATTACTGATATTGAAGAGCATCAGAAAAAATCGAAACGCAGTGCTTACTACTTAGGCAGTATTATCTTACATGCCAAAGATACAGAGTTGAATATTATTGATGGTCAGCAAAGGTTGACCAGTTTAACGTTATTTGGCTACTTGAATGAACAACTGCAAGATGTCACTTTAAGCTATCACTCGAGTGTGAGTGTTGAGCATATCCGACGCAATTTAGCCTATCTACACTCGATTAAAGATAAATGGGAAAAAACTATTGATCTTGAAAAGGTCGTTGTTTCATTGGTGGTTACAACATCAGAAGACGATGCTTATAAATTCTTTGAAACGCAAAATACAGGCGGTGTTCGCTTATCTGGTATCGATATTATTAAGGCGTATCATCTTCGTGCGATTAATTCAGAACAACAAAAGAAACACCAAACGTTTTATGCCAAAAAATGGGAAAGCTTGGGGGAGTTTTCTGAGACGGTATGGAGATTATTATTAGGGCGATATTGGAATGTTCTCAACTTCAGAGACATCCCTTACTATAAAAACAAAGTCGCAATTAAAAATGCCATTATTGAAGAATTTTCAAAGAATACCCAAAAAGGTACAGAAGATATTGCTTATAGCCAAATCAGCACAGAGTATAACCCTGTCAATCGCTCCTCACAGATCAGCACGCCCAACAGTTACCATTTCAGACAACCATTAAATGCAGGGATTAATACCATTTCATACTTAGAATACTACAATCAGTTGTATTTAAAGTATTACCAAAACTTGGATGTAGCGTATTTAGCAGAGTATTACCAATTTACAAAGTGGTTAAAACAGCTAAAAGGATGTCATTTTTTAGCAGAGTTATATGCCATTGGCATCATGCTATATGTAAGCAAATTTGGTGAATACAAATTAGATATTTTTGCGAAAAAGTTTTTCCGTGTGGCCTATTCACCAAGAGCAACGAATAAGACTAGAGTACAAGCGGAGAGCGTACCTAAACTGCTCAAAGATAATCAACTATTAGATCATTTGGTGATGGCTTATCGACCCGAAGATTCTTTTAAACATTTAGATAGTTTGAATTTTGTGGTTACGGAGTATGATCTGGATGAGACTAAAAAGTCCCTCAAAAAAACCTTTATTCAAGAAACTATAAAGCACTTTGAACTGAATTTGAAAAACGAAGAAATACAACAGGGCTTTTTCGAACAGCTAACGCAGAAAATAAAGAATTTGGGGTAAGAAATGAATCAGTGTGTAGATACAGAATTATTGACGCTTCAACGTGTCGTAGAGCAAAAATATCAATTCATTATCCCGAGTTACCAACGCCCTTATGTTTGGACAAGCGATGAAATAAAACGACTATTAGAAGATATTCATTCAGCATATATACTTGAAGAACCTCATTATTATGTGGGAAGCACTCTGACGGCTCGAAGAAACATCGTATTAGGAAATGAAAATGTTGATGTACTCGAGTTGATTGATGGACAACAACGAACGACGACTCTGATGCTATTTTCTCTAGCTTGTATGAGCTTAACAGAAAAAATAACGCATCCAATACTAGGTGTCGCGAGTATTCAAAAACAACCAAGATTACATTTTGAAATTAGAGAAAATGTACAAGCTTTTTTGCAAGAACATTCTGGATTGGCCAAGGTTATGGCAAAGCATGTATTCAATGCCCAAGAAGATGAATATCTTGAAAAAATTGAACAAGGCTTAGTTGTTATTCGTCAGTATTTAGAATCACTGAAAAATCAAGGTGTTTTAATTGGATATCTAGATTATGTTTACCACCATGTGACTTGGGTAAACAACATCGTCCCTACTGATACAGATTTGAATAAGATATTTACCAGTATGAATACAGCAGGTGTTCAGTTAGAGCCTGTAGACTTGGTAAAAGCAAAAATCTTTAAAAAGATAAATACAGATAAAGTCCTTTATAGTGAAATATGGGATATCTGCCAAAATATGAATCAATATTTTGAACGATTACTCAAAGGGAAAATCAGCATAGAAAGTTGGCGAAAATTGAGCTTTGCTGATTTAGTTAAATATCAGCCATCAAAAATGGCTTTCCTCTGCTTGCGAATTTCATCTGAAGTAGAACAGCTAGATCTTTCAATTTCTAAGATATTTGATGATTTTAAATCAGACATCAATAATGAAAATATCAGCTTTCAGAAAGAGATTCAGCCGGTAGTAAAAAGCTTAGGAAATGAAGAAATTAATTATACTTTTCGTTCTTTTTTAAGTTTTGACTTATTGCTGATTCATGCCTTAAGAATTTATAAAATTCAAGCAAACTTAGGTACAGATATTCAGCAACGAATGACAGGCGCAAAACTTCAAGAAATCTTTGATGATTTTTTAGAAGAAGCAGATGAAGTTCATATTAAGGCATTTATACAGACCTTATGGCAAGTTCGTTATTTGTTTGATCGCTATGCGGTAAGATGGATAGAAGATGAAGAGAGTCGATCAGAGGAGCTAGTATTAACCTATATATCAGCACTTGATAAAAATGACTCCTATCCAAGATCAAAACAGGAGTATTCGGCACTACAGCAATTGCAAAGCGTTTGTATTTTCACAACTGACCGTAATGCACATTATTGGCTGACGCCATATTTAATGGAACTAGTAAAAGTCTTTGAACAGCGTGGTGAAAAGGCTTGTGATGAGGAAGCATTGACCATTCTTGAGAAAATTGACAATACACTTTCTTTAACAACGCAGACTCAGAAACAAGCAAGTTATTTGTTGGCCCAAGGGGTAGAAGTTGCAAAGGACTCTTTTGATAATATCAAAGCAAATTTAAATACACCTCAAGGCACTGGATTTAAACATTATTGGTTTCAGAAACTTGAATACACATTATGGAAAGCGATCAAGTTCGATAATTTGATGCAATGTCGTGATCAAAAACAGTTTAAAGGCTATCGTATTAGCTCCAAGAATTCGATTGAACATATACATCCACAGAATGAAAAATATAGCTTAGGGTTAGACGACCAATATTTGCATGCTTTTGGCAATTTGGCATTGCTCAGTCCGAGTCAAAATTCGGAATATAGTAATAAACCTATTCGTGTCAAAAGAGCTGATTTCTATGAAAAACCTGTTTATGATTCATTGAAATTAAAGAACTTATTTGACCGTTTAGACAGCGAGAGTAAAGAGCTAGATATCCATACGATTATTGAACATCAGCAGGATATGCTGAATGTATTGGAACAGCATTATAAAGATAAGGGTGTGACATGGTCAGTTTAACCAATGAACGTGCTTTAGAAATGGCAATTGAAAAAGCCCTAACTGGAACATGCCTTGAAAATGTTAAAGCAGGTTTAACCGACATTGCTCAACCTCATCATGGCTTTGTATCAGGTTCACCTGCAAACTTTGACATGCTTTATGCTTTAGATACTCAATATTTCTGGCAGTTTTTAGAACAAACCCAAGCTGATGAACTCGCAAAGATTCAAAAGTTTAACCCACACGATTGGCAACGAAAAATCTACGAACGCTTTGATCGAATGATCCGAAAGCATGGGGTGGTGCATTTACTGAAAAAAGGTCTCGCCGTAGATCAAGCACATTTTCAGTTGATGTACCCAGCGCCGTTGGCAAGTAGTTCTCAGAAGATTAAAGACCGATTCAAGCAGAACATTTTCAGTGTGACTCGCCAATTACGTTACTCAAAAGCCAATCCATTACAAGAAATTGATATGGTGGTATTCGTAAATGGTATTCCAATTATTACCTTTGAACTAAAGAATGAATGGACAGGGCAAAATGCTCGTCATCATGGTCAAAAGCAATATAAACAAGATCGAGATATCACACAGCCCTTATTGAGCTTTGCTCGTTGTATTGTGCATATGGCTGTCGATACCGATGAAGTCTATATGACCACGAAGCTTGCTGGGGCGAATACATTCTTCTTACCTTTTAATAAAGGTCATAATGCTGGTGCAGGAAATCCGCCAAATGCAGAGGGGCATAAAACGGCATACCTTTGGAAAGAGCTACTTTCTAAAGAAAGTCTGGCAAATATTATTCAGCACTTCGTACGACTAGATGGTGATGAGAAAATCTTATTAGACAAAAGAAATCTTTATTTCCCTCGTTATCATCAGCTTAGTGTGGTGCGCCGTCTCATTTATGATGTTTCAACACGTGGCGTAGGGCAGACATATCTTATTCAACATTCCGCAGGTTCAGGTAAGTCAAACTCGATTACATGGGCAGCATTTCAGTTGATCGAAGCTTACCCAGTAGAAAAAGACATTGCAGGAAGCCGAGGGCTAGAACATCCCTTATTTGATTCAGTGATTGTGGTGACGGATCGCCGTATTCTGGATAAACAGCTTAAAGAGAACATCAAGGAATTCTCAGAAGTTAAGAATATTATGGCACATGCCCATAAGTCTTCAGAGCTGAAATCTGCTTTAGAAAATGGCAAAAAGATTATTATTACTACGATTCAAAAATTCCCTTTTATTATTGATGGAATTGCAGACTTAAGTGAAAAGCGTTTTGCTGTGATCATTGATGAGGCGCATAGCTCTCAATCGGGTGTTGCACATGACAAAATGAATGAAGTCATGGGTAAAGCCAATGAAGACAGTGATGGTGTAGATGCTCAAGATAAAATCTTAAGTGCGATGTTGGCACGTAAGATGAAAGGCAATGCATCCTATTTTGCTTTTACTGCAACGCCGAAGAACACGACTTTAGAAAAGTTTGGTGAAAAGCAAGCTGATGGTTCTTTTAAACCTTTTGATCTGTATTCGATGAAACAGGCGATTGAAGAAGGGTTTATTCTAGATGTCTTGTCCAATTACACGACATATAAGAGCTTCTATGAAATTGAGAAGTCGATTCTAGACAATCCATTATTCGATACTAAAAAAGCGCAGAAAACCTTACGAAGCTATGTGGAGAAAACACAACAGACCATTGATATCAAAGCTGAAGTAATGTTGGATCATTTCATTCAACATGTGGTAAATACCAAGAAATTAAAAGGCAAGGCCAAAGGGATGATTGTGACTCAAAATATTGAGTCTGCAATCCGTTATTACAAAGCGATTGACCGACTGCTTGAGCAAGCAGGATATCCATTTAAAGCCATCATTGCTTTCTCTGGTGAGAAGAAAGTAGATGGTATTGAATATTCAGAAGCGATTCTCAATGGATTCTCTGATAATGACACTAAAGATATGTTCGATCGTGGCTATGTGGGTGACAAGAAGCCTGTAGGCGTGAATGAAGATCAGTATCGCTTACTGATTGTTGCCAATAAATACCTCACTGGATTCGATCAACCAAAGCTTTGCACGATGTACGTTGATAAAAAGTTGGCGGACGTCCTGTGCGTTCAGGCACTTTCTCGTTTAAACCGTTCTGCCCCTAAATTGGGTAAGAGAACAGAAGATCTATTTGTGCTTGATTTCTTCAATGAAATAGAAGATATCAAACAATCATTTGATCGTTTCTACACGTCGACTACGTTGTCACAAGCGACCGATATTAATGTACTCAACGAACTAAAAGATGAGCTAGATACTGTTGGAGTATATGAATCATCGGAAGTCGAAGACTTTGCCACAAAATATTTTGATTCAGTAGATGCAGAAAAATTAAGTCCAATTATTGATACTGCCGTTGCACGTTTTGATGCTGAGTTAGAGCTTAGCGCTGAAGATAAAGCTGATTTCAAGATCAAGGCAAAGCAGTTTGTGAAGATTTACGGACAGATGGCTTCAATTTTGCCATACGAGGTTGCAGCTTGGGAAAAGTTATATTGGTTCTTAAAATTCTTGATTCCTAAACTCAAAATTGAAGATCCAGAAGCAGATGCTTTAGACGAGTTGTTAAATTCAGTTGATTTAAACTCCTATGGTTTACAGCGTAAAAAACTGAATGAGCAAATTGAGTTAGATGCTGAAGAAACAGTTCTAGATCCGACAAACTCGAATCCTCGTGGTGCTCATGGCGGTGAAACTGAAGAAGACCCATTAGATGAAATCATTAAAACGTTTAATGAACGTTGGTTTGGTGGTTGGGCTGCAACGCCTGAGGAGCAAAAAGTAAAATTTGTAAATATCTTAAAACAGATCAAGGAACATGCTGATTTTGAAAGCAAGTATCTGAATAATCCTGATCCGCATACCAAAGATTTGGCTTTTGACAAGATTATGAATGAAGTGATGTTACGTCAAAGAAAGATCGATATGGATATGTACAAGCATTATTCAAAAGATACTGCCTTTAGAATGTCATGGAAATATAGCCTGCAACAGGGTGTGATGCGATAAGATCAACATGTATGTGGAATTGGATACTAAAGATTACAGTAGTAATCTTTAGTTGTTCAAATTAATTTGGGTGAAAATGGGTGCAACATTTTCTTTTTATCTTACTAAAGAAGATGTTAGCAATGATTTCAACTCCCACTACCTCCAAATTGGAGTGGATCAATGCTTTTGGAATAAGATATTTGTCCTTCATTATTATTTTTAGAACTTAATGAGATTATTCGGTGTCCCTCCTTAATGAAATAAAAGTGTTAAAGATAATTTAGACTAAGGCCTGCTGCAACAAAAAGAGACACAAAGTGTCGCTTAAATATAAATCAATATAGACTTAACAAGACCGAATTTAGTAAAATTGGCCACAGATTAAACCTACAAAAACTAGGGTCTGTTGACATTTGTTGATTAAAAAAATAGCGAGATAGTAAAATTAAATCGCCAAACCCAATTTTACACTCGCTATGCCTCGAACAATGCTAAATGATCAACACTGGTCCAAGTTAC
>NZ_VOZA01000063.1:0-13533 GCF_013420015.1 Acinetobacter sp. YH12039
AAATCATTTGAATGATTTCTTCTTGGTCTACGTGCCATAAAATACTCCATATATTGATGTTTATAACATCATTTGAGGAGCAGAATATCACTTATAGGAGTTGTTCAAATTTACGGATCCATCTCTATCAGCCAGCAAGCTCGTGACTTAGGAAATCAATTAATTAAAGAAATGAACATCAATAGAAGTTATGGAATGGCTAATTTTCTTGGAGTAAATACTTGCTATGATAATCATCAGGCTGTACTTATTTGGACATTTCAACTGCTTGAAAGGGAACCTGCCTTAAATGAATTAGCAGAAATTAAAAAATATTTTCTTTTAATCTTTCCAGATAGTGTTTATCAATTAGCCTAAGTTGTTTTTAAAATTAATTTATTAAATAAAAAGCACTAAATCAAAGAAAGCTTTATTTAAAAATACCTATTAATTCAAAAACATACCATTTACTGAATATATGAAGCATAGGTTCCTGCTCTATCACTCACTCGTACTAAAATTACATCGCTCTTTTTACTGATACTAAACAATTTATGTCCACGCCACGTTCTGCGGCTTCGAGGGCTAGTTTTTGTTGAACCACTGAGAACAAGGACAACAAACTGCCTACTATATTTTCCCGGAGAGTGGTGTAGGAACTTTTTCATTATTGCTAATCATATCAGCGACAACATCAGCAACGAGCTCCTCTATTCCTGAGAATGCTTTAGACTGATCCGCATCAAGCCAAGACAATGATGGAAACTCAGCACATCATTCGTTTAAGACCTATTTTAATGACGGCACTGGTCGCAAGTTTAGGTTTTATTCCAATGGCGTTAAACACTGGAATTGGTGCAGAAGTACAACGACCACTAGCAACAGTTGTTATCGGCGGTATTGTATCTTCTACAATTTTAACTTTGTTTGTATTGCCTATTTTATATCAATGGGCGCATGGCTCTGAGAGTAGCAAACAGCAATCCGACGAAATTTAAAATCAAAAAAAGCAGCTTAATTACTAGGTTATGCCTAATTAAGCTGCTTTTAATATTGTATGCCCAACATTTTATTGATAAAGCTTACTGCGCTTCATCCCGACAATTTTCATTTAAAAACTCAAACTCTATCGTTGTATGCGATAAATGATAGGAAGATAATTTAGCTGCAACTTCTTGTTTAAGCCTAATTAATTCTTTAACGTCAAAGTTGTCACTCAGCTCAAGGTGCGCTGTTAAAACGTGACTTTCACCATCTAGTGACCAAAAGTGCATGTGGTGGATACCATTAACTTCAGGAAATTCCATTAGTGATAGTTTAATACGCTTTTGAGTCTCTTTATCGGGTGCAGCTTGAAGAAATAAAACGAGTGTTGATTTCAGGTTTTTGAAAACATTAAACAAGATGAACAGCGTGAACCCTATTGATAAAAGGGGATCTAATATCGGCAGTTCAGCGAACAACAGTACGATAGAGACTATAAGAACGGCAACCCATCCAAGTACATCTTCAAGAAGGTGCCATGTCAGCACTTTCTCATTTAATGTTTCACCCGCTTTTAATTTTAATACAGCATATCCGTTAACGGCAACGCCGAGTATCGCTAGCCCTAACATCCCCTCGACTACAGGCATTTCAGGATTGGACAGCTTTGGAATTGCTTCAAATAAAATCCAAATTGAGCCAATGATTAAAACAATACTGTTTATCAATGCGCCAAAGAGAGTAAGTCTACGATAACCATAACTAAACTTATCTGATGCTTCTTTATCTGAAAAACGACTTAAAATCCACGCAAAACCTATTGAAAGACTATCACCAAGATCGTGAACTGCATCTGCCATTATCGCCGTACTGTTAGTGAGCCAACCACCTATAAATTCGATAATAGTGAATGTCACATTAAGGAAAAATGCCCAACCAATACGGTCATCTTTACCATGTTGATGACTATGATTATGGTTGTGCATTTTGTACCTCTAGTACTTTTCTATTTCTTAGTTTTGATACATTCATATTAATCAAGTGACGTATCAAGCGTTGATATATCCAGCGTTTGAACCCCGACAAGTTAGTCCCTTTTTCGAAATAGAACTCATCAGGGGAATCATAAAGCCCAAAGTCATCATGAATACCTTCTTTTTGAATATAGGTATTTTCTCCACGCCAATCTGTATCTGGTGATGAAAAGCACTTTGTTGCAACACCATAACCACAAAAATCATCTTTTACAAACTGATAAGCGGCACCAATTTTGTTGAAGTTATCCAAGTTTTTCCACCTACGTTGATCGATCAAGGATTGGATATCTTTGTGTTCAAAATTAACGATATTCGTATTGTTTAAATATTTCTCAGTCATTTTTTATATATCCTTTTCGTTGCATACTTATACTATAGACTCTATAGTAACTATAGAGTCAAATGTCTGGGGGAAATTGATGAAAATAGGCGAATTGTCAAAAAAATCGGGCTGTTCAATACAAACGATTAGATATTATGAAAGAGAAGGATTACTGTTAAATCCAAATCGTTCAGAAGGTAATTTCAGGCTGTATGATAGCAAAGCACTTAAACAATTGGAATTCGTAAAGCATTGTCGCAGCCTAGATATATCACTCAATGATATTAAACGTCTTATCGAATTAAAAAATAAGCCAGAAGAAAGCTGCTCTAGCGTTAATGCATTAATTGATCAGCAACTTGCACTAGTGAATAAACGCATGAAAGAATTAAGGGCGCTTAAAGCTGAATTACAACAAATGGCTAGTGCTTGTGGTTCGAACAACCCAACATACTCATTATATTCTGCTGACCATGTAACACGGCAAGTATATTGTTTACTATCCATTTGAAACCCCATAATGTTTTAAGTCTATGTATAAAAGTACGATTTTCACTTAGCAGTACTTAAATAATCACCCCACCACTGCATCATTTCAGTCCGCTGGGCTAAATAGTCAGCGTGATTATAGCTGGCACGGGTACGGTTCTTATCAATATGTGAAAGTTGTGCCTCAATCCAGTTATCCTGGAACAAACCTGAGTCATTCAAAATGGTACTAAAAGTGGAACGTAGTCCATGAGAGGATAATTGATGTTTTCCATAGCCCATCTTACGTATAGCCATATTTAATGTATTAAAATGAATCGGTTGATTATGTTTCCGTGGGCTAGCAAAAATGTACTTTTCACCGTATGACCATTGCATGACGTCTTTTAAAATATCTAAAGCCTGATCTGAAAGTGGAACTAAGAAGTCGGGAATCTCATGGCCTAATATGACTTTTCGTCGAAACTGTTTAATATGCAAGGCAGGTATTTTCCAGACTTTTTCATTTAAATCAAAATGATGAGGCTCAGCCAATAACAATTCAGCCCCTCGCACGCCAGTATGTAATTTGAACAGCAGTGCTTTTTTAATAATCGGATGGGCATCCAATTTTTGTAATTTATACTTAAAATCAGATATATCCTCCGCTTTCAAATACGGATAATTTTTCTTGATTTTACTGTTAATGGCGATTTTATTTAAACCATGCGCGATGTTGAATTCACAATAACCCATCGCTACAGCGTAGTCATAAATTTGGTTCAAATAACTACAAGCTTTCTTGACAGGTTCTTTTACTTGGCGTCCCTCTATTTTTTTGATTACTGAAACCAGGTCATAACGCTTGATGTTTTGAAAAGGTAGATCCTGAAGGTCTGGATAAATATCTTGCTGTAAGCATCTTTCTGCTAACTGTAGTACACCACAGCGGGGTAGATCGTTGAAGGCATTTTTCAGTTTGAACTGTAACCACTCCTCCCCGACCTTACCAAAGGTGATGACATTAGAGGCAGTATCTTGTTCAAAACAGAAATCATTGTCTTTAAAGTCATCTCTGACTTGTCGTGCCTTTTTCAGCGATAAATCAGGATAACGACCTAACTGAATGCGTCGACGTTTTTTAGTTTGTGGATCTGTATAGCGATAGCACCAAGATTTTCTTCCACTCGGCTCAATCTTCAGGCTAAGCCCATCTTCATCGGATAAAAAACTGGTTTTTTCCTTACAATGAGCTTGGCGAACTTTAATTTCAGTAAGACTCATGGAATTTAAATGAAACCTAACAATGGGTTGATTGGATCAATTATATCAAAATAGAACGCTTTATGTATGATGCGTACACTACGCATCATATATATTTGTAATATATTGTTTTATATATTTAATATTTTAAGTATTTGTATTTTAGTAACCATTATAAGTACCACCTCTTCTTTAAGTTCCCAACAACTCACTTTTTCTGTCATCAATGTTAAATAAGTCTTGTGCTTTAAATTCTTAGATGACCTCCTCTACCCTTTATTATCATTTTTATAAAAGTAACTATATGTACTCATTAAAATTTGTAGAGCTCAAAAACAAAAAAGACCGCTATATAGCAGTCTTTTAACTTAATTAAATAATAATTAATTCATTTTCATCATAAGTGCATAAGCATCACGTTTGTTTTGACGCAATGATTCTATCTCGGACTTCGTCAGCTGTTTTACGAGAGTAATTAACTATAACTAAAAATATAGACAAATATTTGCATAAGTTCTCATTTTGTCTATGTCGATTCAGTAGTGGCAAGGTGGGTATTTATTAGAGATTTAAATGATTATCTTTTGTATTTTAGGTGAGTGTCTTGGTATATTAGCATCCATATCTATTGATTATCCAATCCCTTAACCTAGGCATGACTTTGTGAAATTAACACGCATCCACCATTGTAAAAACTTGAATGTGCAAAAGTACAAACAGCTTGAGAAACAAGCTGTTTTACTTGGTCGTATTCGTAGCGAGGTGTGGGCTAAATATGGTGCTATTTCAGGTTTGAATATCAGTGACAGAGCTATTCGTGATGCGTGGATGAAAGAAAGTCGTGACTTTGGTGTTTCTGCAAATGCGTGGAAAGAAACGCTACGTGATTGCATAGGTGATATTAAAGCCTATCGAGAAGCATCAAAAGACAAAGTAAAGCAGGCGATCCGAAAACGCACCTCCTGTAATAATGAACAAAAAAGACTATACACCTTGCTTAAAAAAGATGAATGGATGACTGATAATTTCCTCCATCGTCAAATGCGTAATCACTTTAAGCATGGTGTTAATCACACACATAATCAAATTATTGTTCGTGCGGATATGTGTAAAACCTTTGAGTTAAATGGTCAATGTTGGCTTAAAGTACCAAGCCTAATCCCTCGACAAACCATTAAAATCCCATTAAATACGACTGTTGATTTTGCGCCACAAGGCACACTTAGAATCATTCTAAAAAACGGTAATGTTGAAGTTCACTCAACTTATGATGCAGTTGAAACACAGGATTGTGGTCAGGAAACCGTAGGTGTTGATAAAGGGTACTCAGAAGCTTTTGTGGACTCTGATGGCGATGTATATGGGAGTGGTCTAGGCAAGCTGATCTCAAGTGAATCAGATTATTTAAATCAAAAGTACAAGCACAGAAACAAGCTCAGAGCGATTGCTAAAGCTAAACCACACAAGAAACAGAAAATTGAGTTAAATAATCTAGGTCGAAAAAAACTAGATAAGCGACAAGATACTCAAAAAGCAAAGCTCAAAACATTAATATTTACAGCAACTCACAAGTTGGTTGATAAAGCCAAAGTGATTGTTGCGGAAGATTTAACATCCCCAATTCAAAGTAAACGCAACTATGGCAAAAACACCAATAGACGCTTAAATACATGGGCTAAAGGTTTGTTAGCTAATGCCCTAACTTCTATATCTCACCGTAGAGGTTCTACGGTGCATCTAGTCAATTCTGCATATACTTCGCAAAGTGATTCTTTCTTGCATGGCCTTTTAATAGGTACACGTAAGGGAGATCGTTTTCACCGTTTCAATGGGGAAGTTGTGCAAGCTGATTGGAATGCTGCGAGAAACGTGCTTGCAAGATTAAACGACAATGAGATAAGTCGTTATACGCCTTACAAAACTGTAAAGCGTATATTGCAAGAACGGACTGACCGCTACAAGTCGGAACTGACCGACTCAGGCTCTAGTTACACGCTTGGCAACAAGACATTAACAGAGTGCGAATTAGTCCTTGAGTATGTTTGAATACATTTTAAGGAACAGTAGGATAAAAACATGCACTTATTTAAATTAACTGACGAACAACTCGCACAAATTCTTATCCCGAAACGATTTGTACCACCTACTCCACCTGAACATGAAGGCAAGAATATGGTCTATGTATTTGATAGTGAGGATAAGTTTGAACTGACTTATGATGAGCTGGTGGAAATCATTAGCAAAGCTAGAATGGCTGGTCCGAAGTTGATACCTGTCTTAGGCACCGTGAATTAAATTGTGCAGTGTTCGCACGCCACTTGAAACATAACTTGATTGGAAATGAATTTGGGCTGAGAAAAATTCAGTTCAAATTTAACCTGACGGGCACACTAAAAAATGGGTAATTGTCAGATCGAGTTTGGACTACAACACTTTAGCTCATCGATTTACCATACCGCTAATCTTCACACCATTTTCGTAAATCCAGCGATCAAACTGTGATACTACATTCCGCTTATTAATCCAAGTCAGCATGGTGCTTTTCATAAAGGCAGTTTACTTATAAACAGGGAAATTTCTAAACAATTCCCCTTTAACATGCTTAGGCTATTTGATCCAGAGTTCATCTTTTTGCATCATTTTTAACATTAAATTAAATATAACCAGCGGAGTAACATTTTTTTTGTTAGAGCCGACAACTCTTTGAAAACTAAATTTAACGGTTCGCTCAGGAGCATCCAAATTAACTGGGTAGTTTTGTTTTTCTAAATACAGATGATCTCCTAACATTGGCTCTATACCAGTAATAAAATTAACAATTTGTTGCTCATCACCTTTCATTCGGCATTGAAAATGTAGAAAATTCTTACGCAGTTTTCCAAATAATAATAATATTTTAAGCGCCTTAACCGTGTTCTTTTCTTTCAGTGCATCTTGCTGCCTATCATCTTTATAATGAAAATCAAGGAGAGGAATTATTTCATCTGGACGAGTCAGTTTTTTAGCCTTTTCGTAAAGTTCATCAAACCAACTCTCTTCTAAATTCTTACTATAAACATAATTCGTTTTTAAATTAAATTTTTGGCGATCCATCCATTTAGTGCTCATCCATTGACATCGTTGCATCCATTCTTGAGCTTGGGTATCTTCGCTTAATCGACCTTCTCTAAAACTTATCAAACGTTGAAAAGGTGTCAGAGTACTCTTCTCTATACTAAACTTCTTTTCTTGTCGGCCAGCCATCGTAACTGGCTGTGTTTGCTGATAAGAATTAAACCATTTCTGCTGCTGAGTATAACGATTTAGGTTTATGTAGTCTGTACTTGACTTCACTGGACTAAAACACTGTTCTAATACTTTTTTTGAAATGATACACGGCGAATTATAAATTCGATCGACTGCTAATAAATCCAAAACATGAAGGTAATTTGAAGCCGTTTGCTCAATACTGCTATGCCCCATCCAAGAGGCGAGCACCTGCCATTTATGTTGAATAATCTCTTCTTGAGCACGTGCTTTCATACCAAACAATAAATCCCTCATCTTTTTTGCTTTTACCCAAGGACAATCTGTGTAGGTCTTGATCATTTCTTTTGAACCGAGCAAAGTTATTGCTAGATAGTTAGCAGCACTGTGGCGTAATGTATGAAAACTAAAGCCATGATGCATACCTAATATTTGACTAAACAAATCTACTGTAATTTTGCTGATACATTGATCAGTTAATACACGATGATTCACACTAAAAAGTAGATCATCCTGCTGATTAACCAAATATTGCTCATAACGATGTTGTATGTAACGTTGTACTACTAAAAACTCATGTTCTGACAATGCAATTTTCAATGGTATTTGACGATTCGCACTTCGCGTTTTCAGACGGCGATATGAATTGTCTTGGATATGAAGCGTGATATTATTAAAAACTGTATTTTCTTTTTCTTTATAAAGTAGCTCTGGGCAAATAATATCTTGTATTTTAAGACAACGAACTTCATTTAATCGAAGTCCAGTTCTATAACTTAGTAAATACATCAGCTTTAAACAACTCAGATGATCGACCCACTCTGATGCCGTTGGCTCTTGACTTAAATTTTCTAGTTTTTCCAATAATTTGCCAAATAGCAAAGGACTCACTAGCCGTGCATTGCAAATTTGTAAATGCTTAAAACTTGAATTCTGTAACACCAATACCCCTGGAGCATCATAATTCTCTATACAGAATTGATGAAAATCTTTTAGGCGACCAAAACGGTATTCTGCGCTTTGGTGCATCTTACGAGAGGTTTTTCCTTTCACCGAATCTCGTTGAACTGCTTTTTCATCACGTTCACTGCTGTATTTCAATAGCTGCCGATATAAATCCTCATAGTCATCTATGGATTGTTGCTTTAAATCTAATTTATTGAGCCAAATCTCAAATATAAATTCTTTGCCAAACGATCCTAAGTAGCTTTCAATAGTTGATAATTGAAGCCCTCGTTTTTTTAAATGCATTAACCAGTGAATTAAGCGTAGTTGAGCATCAATTAAAGACTTTTCCTCCGTATTAGCATCAACTATCTTCTCCTCTAACACCCTTCTAGTTTCTTGCCAAAAACGTAGCGTGCGTTCTTCTTTATTCCTCTTTTTATCTAAACGCTCAACTTTTTGACCTTTACGTTTCTTTTGACCAAACAACATCAACTCATACGGAATCGTTTGTAATTTGCTTTGAACAGTCGGAACTTCAGGAAGTAACTGCTCTTGTTCAAAATGAATAGGGCGATTATCTGGTTCTGTGACTTGATTGTAATCATTATTCCACAGCAATCTAAATTCGGATGGCCTTAAAGCAACAGTATTAATCTCTTGCTGAAGCACATTACTCAAAAATATATCTATGCTGAGGTTTGGATTAAATTCGAGTACCATTTGCACATCATTAAATGCACGAAATCCACGGCGTTTAATTTGATATTGCAGATCCCCAAGACTTTTTTTCCTGCCTATCTTACTCAAGCTTTCTAAAATACAATCTTCAACTGAATGTTGCAGACAAAATTCTTTCTGAGCAGCTTTCAACTTTTTTAAATATTGCAAAATGAACTGCGCATATGGGTTAAAAAAAACATGTTTCCATTGGTACAACTTTCCCTGTTCTACATCGTTGCCATATTGAGAGTTTTCAACACGATAATGTAGTAACAATGGATTAGTGATTTTTTTGTAGTCCGAATGGTATAACCGAAAACAATTCAGATCTGTACCAAGCTCAATGGCCTCCTGCAATTGCTTCTGAATAGCAATCAAATGCTGTTCATCTGCACAGCCTGAAATATATATAAAACTTAAGCATAAATTTCCCCATAAGTACTTTGGTTCATTCCAATATTCAAATGAATCTTGCCAATACTGCCTTAATTCCTTAAGTACATGGATATGTAGATGCCCCTGTTCTAACCGTGACTCTGTACTCTCAATTTTTCTAGGCAGTACGATCCGTTTAGTATGTGGATTTAGCTTAATTCTGTATGATTTTTTATCTACATTCTGGTTGAATTGCTTCCTTCTTTTATTAAATTCATCTTCAGTAAATTGCATCAGTTTTGATTGTTCGTCTCGGCTCAACTTTTGACTCAAACAATCAACACTATCTTTAATGTCATGCCATTTTTCAGCGATCTGCTGATCAAGTTTTTGCTGCATTTCTTTCGTCAATACTTCAGGTGGAGAAGGCTGTCTATCTAGCGACTTTTTCACCATTTTATGAATATCAACAAATAGATCATCTAGTTGTGGTTTTATTAGTTCTTTGATTTTTTGCATACAACTATTTTCGCTCTAAGTGTTTAATCGATAAAGATTTGACATTATCTTGCAATTGCTGGCGGGCTTGCTGTACATAGACATTCGGGATAAGTGAAGAATGCGGATGAAAAGCCTCTCGGTCACGTTGGTCATGACCATACAGGGCCTGAATTAAGTGAAAAGCTAATGCTGGTTTACCCTCTTGCTGCTCATGCATCAAAAAGTTCATGTCAAAATGACGTAACCAATTCGAATACATATTCTTTGGAAAGACTCCTTGCATATATGAATTCACCCATTTTCTCGATAAAGGGATTAACTTAATTTTCCTGCTCTGCCATTCTTTGACAGTTATCGGCAAGATATCTTTACTAAAAATGACCTTACCAAAAAGATCATTTACAGTTATCTTCTTCTTTGCAAAGACTTGTCTAAAAAATGAACCGTACGCTTCAATAATTTGTTCTAAAAAGGCAGTGTAATTTTGCAGTGTTTTTATGAAAAAATCAGATAAAGGGATAAAACGACCATCTTTTCTTGCTTTACTATTTTTTTTATCATTCACATATAAAAGCTTGAGCTCAACACAATAATCATCCAAATTCCCCAACAGGTTTTTTTTAGGCCGACTTGCCAAACTCAACAAACTGATATGCCACATCCAACACGCATATGCATTAAGTTGATTAATAATGTGCTTATCTTCTTGGATGTTTTCGTGACAATGTCTATGTAAAATATGGAATTGCTCTTTCACAAAATTGGGTTCAAGTGCCAGTTGGCTCCCTATCCTTCCTATAGATAATGCAGATTGCACTTTGAATTGTTGTTGCAATATTTTTAGTTCAGCCGTGTCTTCAGTAAAATGTGTGGAATGTGGTGTAAGTGCTTTTTCTAAAAAGGCTAGATATGTGCTACTGAGTTGAGTTTTCGGTAGCCCGCCATAATAGATACCAGGCATGTGATGCTGACTATCCCGCCCAGCAATTACATGAGCAAGATATTCATTATATGTTTCATAATATATATGAAAATATAATTGAGCCTGCAGTTTTTCTACAGTGATCGAACCTACAAACCGATTATCAAGCCAATTCTTAAGTTTCGTATTAATGTGTGTTGATGAAATTAGTGGATTCGATGCTTGTTCTATATAGTCAAACCAAGCAGAAGGTAAATGTAGTTGATGTGTCATCACTTCATTCCACCGCACATGATTTAAGCTCTTAATCTTCTGCTCTGTAATTTTAAGATTTAATTTGAGTAAATATTCGCGACGTCTACTTGAACCATTCTGGATCAAAATTCCATCTTGAATAAGCTCGTTAAAATCCATCAGTGCGACGGGTGATAATCCCGTCAAAAGTGACAATAAACATGCTGCAGCGATTGCAGCATCCCTCCAGTGCCCGGATAACTCGGTTCTCAACACATAAACAATTTGCTTCAGTATATCTGGCGCCAAATAATGTGGATTTGTAACAAAAGGAGCATGACGGCGCTGGCGATGCCGCATTAGATGCGTCGCATTATCGCTGAGTATATAATTTAAATTTTTAGACTTTTCATCTTCTGAATAAAACTCCATTTCAGGATCTAATAGATCAACTTCACCCTCTTCATCTTTGTGAAGAGCGGCATCATAAATACTAATCTTTGCGTTATGTCCAATATCTACTTGCTTACCCGTTTTAATTTCACGAAATTTTTTGAGTTCATTTTTCGTCGGCCATTGCAAAACTTTGCTTTTTTTTGACTTACGCTGACGATGAACTACACGACGATCATCTAGTCTTTTAAAAATTATTAATAGAGCCGATAAATACTCTATGACTTGTACTTGTTCGAAATCTTTAATATTAAAAAGTTGATTACGATCCTCTTTTTTCAAATTACGTTCGTACGTGACATAACAATTTAGCAGCTTACTACATTCATGAAATAATTCAGCATGATTAGAATCCAGCACATATCGTGAGACATAGCGTAATAGGTCACAAACATGTTTTTGCTTATTCTCAGCTTTATCAATTTTTGCAAATTCTTGATACTGCCGATATGTTAAAAAACTCGCTTGTAGAATCAAATAACGTTGCGATGACAGCTCTTGTGTATTACTAGAATCTGGACATGCAAAAAAACTCACAGCAGCTAAAAAAGAATACTTACCGATCTGTCTGGAGCCTGATATATAGCTATAAATTTGTTGTGCTAATTTGTATAGAGCGTAGACATCTTTATACAAATCATCTGATAGATCGACAAATTGTGTATTTACAATATCATCACGTAATAGACAATAATCTTGTTGATATTTTTCTGCTAAATCTAAGAATTGCTCTTGTGTTTCAATGTTTGGCATATTCATTTTCGCTTAATATTTTTATCACGTTGCATTGTTTAAATTCATTGTGATCAGAACGATTTGGTAAAAGTTGATCCTTTATTGAATTCTTTGTTAGCTTAAAAAATCTTGCAAAAAATTTAGCATCCAGTTCTTTCTGAGCTTTTCTTTCAAAGCACAAGTGTTGTTGTGATTTTTCGATAAAATCATCAAGATTATGTATCAACTGTAAGATTGCAACATAATTAGAATGCACACGTAAGCCTGGCTCCGTTTGCATCAATAGCAAGATTTTTTGCCAAATTTTCACATAGATTATTTTGAACTTTGCTTGTACTACTACTTTCTGACTCTGTTTAATCTTTTTGATTTTCAGTAGTTCTGAGTTAATTTTTACTATCTCAAGTTGAACATTTTTTCGGTCAAAGCAAAAGGGCATGATAAATTGCCCCATAAAAATTTCTATATTTTTTACCAAATAGTCAAATCTTAACATTTTTATCGATTTAAAAAATGAGCATATCTTTGTATATGAAACTTCATTTAATTTATCAACTAAATTTTCTCAAAATTACAATTCTCAACAAATACATACGGTTTGCTTATCTATGACGGTCTAAATTTTAAGAATTCTTCCACTTTTTTTTAGTTTTCTGTTATTACATGAAACAATACCGTTGTATTACATTTTAGAAATGCTGTGTATGCAGCATTGATCAAAAAGATTCTCTGCTATACTTACTTCACGTGTAGCATCAATGGAGTTTCGAAATGCTCAGAACCACTGAACAGAAAAGAAAATATATTCAAGCGACACGTTCGCAAAACTATCAAGCCAGCCTAAAGCTTGAAGGCATTACAACGACAGCTCAAACAACTCAACAAAGTAAAGCTGAAATCTTGCAAAAATATAAGAAGTATTCGCAACCCGAATCTTAGTCAGGTGCATGTATGGATAAATATGGGGAAATGGGTGACAGCCTGTATTGTTACCCTGGCACAAATATCCTAAAGAACAAACTCAATATTCGTGATGAACAAATTTTAGAACAAGCTGAACTGGAACTGTCTGGATTAGCAAGTAGTCTCATTGAATATGCTGAACCACCCTACGACTTAAAATACTTAAAATCAATTCATGTACAGCTTTTTGGCGACTTATACGACTGGGCAGGAAAATTAAGACAAATCGATATTTCCAAAGGTGATACCCGTTTTTCTCTGTACACGACAAATTTCACAGAACCCTTATCCTATCAGGATTCTGCTTTCTTAAAATTGCCAAAATTTCCTTAAACTCTTCTTTTTTCCCAAAACCAATTAAACGCTGAATCGCCATTTGAACA
>NZ_VOZA01000064.1:0-13437 GCF_013420015.1 Acinetobacter sp. YH12039
TATAAAGAGTTCCTGTACCGCCATACTGTCAGCGCAGTGCGGTATCGAAAGGTGCAATCTCTAAGATTGCATGGGTCGCAAAGATTCCCCCACCATAGCTCTTAGCTTGGTGGTGGGAGTATGTCAATTTTATCGCTTCTTTCAGGTGTGATGTCTGCACAAAGCTATGCCAATCAGAAGGTTTGTGTGTTCGATTTACTTGGAAAAGCGGGGGAATCTTATAAGCTGATGGAAGAGTGGTCTCTGGCCAGTAAGGCATGGGGAGCACAAGTTCAACTGATTTCATATCAAGATGAATCCAAAGTCGATAAAGATTTTAAAGAAGGGAAATGTGACGCATTTTATATGACCTCGATGCGGGCACGTGCATATAACAAATTTGCTGGTTCGATTGATGCCATTGGCGGTGTACCGAACAATACCATCGCGCAAAAAGCCATCACCTATGTCTTAGATAAGCGGAACAGTAAACGACTGATTACCAATCTAGGCAAAGACAGCTATGAAGTGGCGGGGATCGGGCAAATTGGTTCAGCCTATATTTTTGTCCGTGATCGCAATATCAATAATTTAGAAAAAGCTGAAGGTAAAAAATTTGCCATTTTGCATTATGACTATGCGCAAAAAGTGATGGTTGACCGTGTCGGCGCTGTACCAGTCATGTCGGAAATTTCCAATTTTATTCGCAAGTTTAATCAGGCTGAAGTTGAAATTGTGGCTGCGCCGGCTTATGCCTTTAAGCCACTCGAAATTTCAAAAGGCTTAGGCACTACTGGGGCGATGGTTAATTTTCCTGTGGTGATTGTCACGGCAGACCTGATTATTCGTAATAATAAATTCCCAGAAGGTTTTGCAGAGCCTTCTCGGCAATGGTTCGTTAAGCAATTATCAAAAAGTTTTGCCATGGTAAAACGCATGGAAGCTGAAATTCCTGCCAAATATAAGATGAATCTCAGCAAAGATGATCAGTTGAAATATCAGAAAATATTGCGTGAAGGACGGATGGATTTAACCAAACAGGGGATCTATGACTCCACTATAATGACGGTACTGAAAAAAGCCTGTTGTACGATTGAGCGAACCAATTTCGAGTGTTCAGTGGCGGGTGAATAAGCTTTTTTCTGTATTTCTTTGTAAATTTTGATGCAAACGCTGTAAATGTAAAAAGCCATTTTTGCAAATCTAAGATGATGATTATATTTATAATTTCACTTTGAATAAAAAGTGATATGCATCACAGAAAAACAGAATATGCCAAAATGACATAAATAAATGGAGTAAATGCTCTATTTTTTTTAAATTAACTTGCTTAATATCGGCGTTGTGTAAGGACACCTCTGAACCATAAAAAGATTTGAAAGGAAAATAGAATGAAAAAAACGCTCCTATCATTGGCTACATTTGCTGCAATTGGCTTTGCTGGTTCAGCTCAGGCAGCAAAAGTAGATATCTGTGTATTTGACTTACTGGGTAAGTCAGGTGAGTCATACCAAATGGCTCAGGAATGGGCGCTTGCAGCAAAAGGCTGGGGTGCTGAAATTAACTTAATTCCGCGTCAAGATGAAGCAGTAGCCGACAATGATTTTAAAGCGGGTAAATGTGATGGCGTATTTATGACGGCAATGCGTGCTCGTCAATACAATAAATTTGCAGGTTCGATTGATGCGCTTGGTGGCGCACCGAGCAATGCAATTGCGCAACGTGCGATTACCTTTGCATTAGACCAACGTAATGCTGCAAAAATGGTCAGCAACCTAGGTGGTAAGAAATACGAAGTGGCGGGTATTGCTCCACTGGGTTCAGCATTCATCTTTGTCAAAGACAAAAAAATTGACTCAATTGAAAAAGCAGCAGGTAAAAAGTTTGCAGTATTAGGCTATGACGAAGCACAAAAAATTATGGTGCAACGTGTCGGCGCTCAAGCTGTGGTTTCAGATGTATCTAACTTTGTGGCGAAGTTTAATAATGGTCAGGTCGATATGGTGGGTGCGCCTGCGTATGCCTACAAACCATTAGAGATTTATAAGGGTTTAGGTACCAATGGTGCGATGTTTAACTTCCCAGTTTTACAAGTGACCGCGGACTTTATTATTCGTCCTGATCAGTTCCCAGCAGGCTTTGGTCAAAAATCTCGTGATTGGTTTGTGAAACATTTACCGAAGAGTATTGCGATGATTAACCGTTTAGAGGCGGGTATTCCTGCGAAATATAAACTTAACTTAAGTGCAGAAGATAAAACCAAATATCAAAAATTATTGCGTGAAGGTCGTATGGATATGACGAAACGTGGCATTTATGATGCGGGCATGATGTCAGTATTGAAAAAGGCACGTTGTTCTGTCGATAAAGCCAATTTTGAATGTTCACTTAGCGGCGAATAAACTGATATTTAAAGAAAAAAGCCTGGATTTATCCGGGCTTTTTTTCGCAAATGCACAGGTCATTTTCGCCATTGAGTCAGCAAAATATTCAGGTAATCTAAATTGAAATCGAGGGCTGTGAGTATATTTAATCATACTCCGCATGACCCAAAAATCAAAAAATGGTTAAAACAAAAACAGTAAAAAACAAGGAAAGTCAGTATGAAACAATGGACAAAGGCATTGAGTATTGCTGCTGCGTTAATGGCGGTGAATGGCGTAGCTCAAGCAAAGCAAGTGGTGTGTGTATTTGATTTGGTTGGTAAAAATGGTGATGTTTTTACCCTGATGAGAGATTACCAATTGGCGGCAAAAAACTGGGGCGCAGACATTGAGCTCCGCGTCAGTCAAAATGAAGCGGTGATTGCGGAAGATTTTAAAGCCGGTAAATGTGATGGGATCAGTGTCACAGGTATGCGTGGTCGTCAATTTAATAATTTTACCGGTTCTTTAGATGCGATTGGTGCAATTCCAGATTTGAAACTTGCGGTTAAAGTGATGCAAGGCCTTGCGAGTCCAACGTTTGCAAAGAGCATGGTCAATAGTAAATATGAAGTGGTAGGTGTGATTCCTGTAGGTGATGCCTACCTGTTGGTGAATGACCGTAGTATCAATACTGTCGCTAAAGCAGCAGGTAAAAAAATTGCGGTGCTTGATTATGATGAAGCGCAGAAAATTATGGTGCAACAGGTGGGGGCTCAAGCGGTCAGTGCTGACGTGACCAATTTTGGCTCTAAATTTAACAATGGTCAGGTGGATATTATTGGTGCACCTGCAGCGGTGTTTAAACCCTTGGAGTTACATAAAGGTTTAGGTAGTAAAGGTGCAATTGTTAATTATCCAATTTTACAAGTGACGGGTAATATCATTATTCGCCCAGATAAATTCCCAGCGGGATATGGGCAAAAATCACGTGATTGGGTCAAAACACAATTACCTCGTGCATTCACGATATTAGGCAAAATGAAGTCAGAAATCCCAGCTAAATATTGGATGGATGTTCCAACGGCAGACAAAGCTGGCTATCAAAAAATGATGCGTGAAGCGCGTATTGATTTGACTAAACGTGATATCTACGACAAGCGAATGATGAAATTATTATGGCAATTCCGCTGTAAACAAGACCCGAAAAACTTCGAATGTGCATTACAGGACGAAAACTATAAATAAGTTTTAAATGAATCTTGAGAAAAATACTCTGATTTAACTTTAAACTGTGAAGACTGACCATATATTGAGTATGTTATACTTGAAACATGGTCTTTTCTTTTTAAAGACACCCCAATGACTCAGAGGAATCCATCATGAATGCTCAAGCACTTGTGCTGACTGACAATGCTGCCAATAAAGTACGCCAATTGCGTGACAGTGAAGGTAATCAAGACCTCATGTTACGTGTATATGTGACTGGTGGTGGTTGTTCAGGTTTCTCATATGGATTTAATTTTGCAGAAAGCCAAAACGAAGATGATGCTGAATTTATCAATGAAGACGTGAAAATGTTGGTGGATTCACTTAGTTATCAATATTTAGTTGGTTCAACAGTCGACTATATTGAAGGTTTAGAGGGTTCTCGTTTTGTGGTACAAAACCCGAATGCGACAACCACGTGTGGATGTGGATCTTCATTCTCGATCTAATCACGATGATGAATTGAGCCATAAAAAAGCCCTCATTTTGAGGGCTTTTTTAATGTTTAAAATCGATATTAGGCTTCAAATTTAAGCGCTTCTAACAGATCTAAAATCACTGTAGTTACGTCTTGACTCAATTGATAATTATTAAAAATTTCATAAGCTGTAATGGTGACATCGGTATCACTCGGAAGCAGGCGTTGCTCTTCTTCGATGAGGTCACGGATCGGCAAAAGGGTTTGTTTGACTTGTAAATGCAAGACATCTTTAAACTCAAGATTTTCGTCTTCGAGTTCAATGAGTTGCTCATTAAAAAATGGTAAAAGTACCGCATGGAGATAAGGTTGAATTTCGGTAATATCAAAAAGCTCAATATCACGGGTTTGTTCAATCGTGCTGATGTGGTCATTCACTTCAATTAAGATATGGTAGTAACTCACATTGCTCTCCACGGAAGATGTCATTGATATAAGGGAATTATTGCAGATCAACAATAACATGAAATGCTGATTTTTGTTGGTGAATCCTGCAATATCCTTATAAATTGTATGGTTTTTTATGCTCAGGGCACACTAGCGATAATACAGTAAGCTTTGGTCTGCTGGCATTAGTTTAAAGTTTTCTAATTGTTGCGCGCCCAAGATTGGGTACATTAATGCAGTAGGGTCATTATGGTGAGATAAGCCGAGAGCATGTCCGAGTTCATGGGCAAGGGTGAGGCGTAAATCATCTTCGGCATCAAATTGATAAATCTGAATCTGATCCTCCATAAAGACACCTTTATGAAACTCTCGTGCAGGAAAGCGCTGACTGGCTTGTATCACGCCTGCATTATATTGATCGATTTGCTGGTTATAGCTTGAGACTTGTTGGTTAAATTGATCATTTTGCTGATTAAATCGATCTATTTCTTGGTCTAATTGCATCGCTTGTGCTTTAACTTGCTCAAGTTCTCTTTCAACGCGTTGCATATTGGGGCCTTGTGTATGCTCTATTCGGCTCCAATTCATACGTTCTTGCGACAGCTGTGCGATTTCCGCACGAATCATGGCTTGTTTTGATCGGAGCTGTTGCTCATTCATCTCCAGACCTTTTCTCGAATTTGCTAAGTTCTCGGCATATAAATCATTACGGGCTTTATCTGCGGCTAAGGTATTTTGGACTTGCTTATAGGCATTGTATTGTTCTTGACGATCATCATAAATTAGATGGATTGCCAGTTGTGCATTTGGGTCATAGATAAATAATGGTTTGAGTGTTCCTTTATGCCATATCTCTGCGGCTTCTTCGCTAAGTTGAATGACTTGTTGTTGGCTTAATCCAAAACGCGGATCGACATCAGCAACCCGATAACGCAGTCGGGTATCGAGAGGGTGTAAAAGTCGATCTGAAATTGAATTAAATTTCAGTTGAGGATGCTGCTTGGTTTGAAAGATCCACCAAGTACTCAAAACGATGACAACAATAATTAAAATCAAACGCATAGCGTCGCAAAACTTGATTATTTTACATTAATTTAACCGAAATTTAGCGCTATGCAAATCTAAGTTTAGACAGATTGGCAGTCGAGAAGAATGTGGCTGTTTGAGCTTAAGCGTGTTATTTGAATATTGCCTGATGCAGATAAAATCATCCACAAAAAAACCGCGCTTTCGCGCGGTCTTTTTGAGCTTTGAAAAACTCGGTTAAAGCGACAAATTATTTTTTGTCATCTTTAACTTCAGTGAACTCAGCATCTACAACGCCGTCATCTGCTTTTTGAGCTTGACCTTCAGCGCCTTGGAAAGCGTTAGGATCAAAACCTTCAGCACCGCCTTGACCTTGTGCAGCTTCATAAGCACGTTGAGTGATCGGCATAATGATGTTTTGAAGTGCTTCAGTTTTCGCTTTGATTGCATCTACATCGTTTTCTTTAGTCGCTGCTTCGAGCTCAGCTACAGCAGCATCGATTGCAGATTTCTCATCAGCAGTTACCTGTTCACCAAGATCTTTTACTGCTTTTTGAGCAGAAGAAACAAGTGCATCAGCTTCGTTACGTGCTTTCGCTAATTCTTCAAATTTACGATCTTCTTCAGCATTCGCTTCAGCATCTTTGATCATCGCTTCAATTTCAGCATCGCTCAAACCAGAGTTAGCTTTAATTTGAATGGATTGCTCTTTACCTGTGCTCTTGTCTTTCGCAGATACTTTCAAGATACCATCAGCGTTGATGTCAAATGATACTTCAATTTGTGGCACACCACGTGGAGCAGGTGGGATATCGCCTAATTGGAAGTTACCTAACAATTTGTTTTGTTGAGCCATTTTACGTTCACCTTGGTAAACTGAAATGTCTACAGCAGGTTGGTTGTCAGCAGCAGTTGAGAACACTTGAGATTTCTTCGCAGGAATCGTGGTGTTTTTCTCGATGATTGCTGTTAACACGCCACCCATTGTTTCGATACCAAGAGTCAATGGAGTTACGTCAAGAAGAAGTACGTCAGTTTTATCACCTGAAAGTACTGCACCTTGAATCGCAGCACCCATCGCTACAGCTTCATCTGGGTTCACGTCTTTACGTGGCTCACGGCCGAAGAACTCTTGTACTTTTTGTTGTACAAGTGGCATACGAGACTGACCACCCACCAAGATTACGTCAGAGATGTCAGAGGTTGAAAGACCTGCATCTTTAAGTGCAATCTTACATGGTTCAATTGTACGAGCAACCAATTCAGCAACTAAACCTTCAAGTTTAGAGCGAGTCACGTTGATCACTAAGTGTTTAGGACCAGTCGCATCTGCTGTGATGTATGGAAGGTTGATTTCTGTTGCATTCGAAGAAGAAAGCTCGATTTTTGCTTTTTCAGCAGCTTCTTTTAAACGTTGAAGTGCAAGCGGATCTTGTTTCAAGTTTACGCTTTGTTCTTTCTTGAACTCTTCAACCAAGTATTCAATTAATGCATTATCGAAGTCTTCACCACCAAGGAATGTATCACCGTTTGTAGACAACACTTCGATTTGTTGGTCGCCATCAAGGTCAGCGATTTCAATGATTGATACGTCGAAAGTACCACCACCTAAATCGTAAACCGCAACTTTACGGTCGCCTTCTTTTTTGTCCATACCGAACGCAAGTGCAGCAGCTGTTGGTTCGTTGATGATACGTTTAACATCTAAACCAGCAATTTTACCTGCATCTTTAGTCGCTTGACGTTGAGCATCGTTAAAGTACGCAGGAACAGTAATTACCGCTTCAGTTACTGTTTCACCAAGGTAGTCTTCAGCTGTTTTTTTCATCTTTTTCAAGATTTCAGCAGAGATTTGTTGTGGTGCAAGTTTCTTGTCGTTTACGTCAACCCAAGCATCGCCATTGTCAGCTTTGATGATTTTGTAAGGTACAAGGCCGATATCTTTTTGCACAGCTTGGTCTTGGTACTTACGACCGATCAAACGTTTGATTGCAAATAATGTGTTTTTAGGGTTAGTCACTGCTTGACGCTTAGCAGATTGACCGACAAGGATCTCGCCATCTTTATACGCAATAATAGATGGGGTTGTACGAGCGCCTTCAGCGTTGTCGATTACTTTTACTTTGTCGCCTTCAAGTACTGCTACGCAAGAGTTTGTAGTACCTAAGTCAATACCAATGATTTTCGCCATTTGGATGTTTCCTCTAAAATTCTTTTATTCCCAAACTCTTCCCTTTCTCAAAGGGAAATAAAAAGGGATTTACTTGTTATCCGATATGAGAGCCAATCAAAAAATTTCAAGTAATATTGGTTAAAATTTTTAATTCGTCTCAGAAAATTTGGGTTTATGCACCAACCATAACCATAGCTGGACGTAATAGACGACCGTTTAAGCTATAGCCTTTTTGCAATACTGTCCCAATTTCATTCGATTTGGCATTTGGATCGATGCCCACAGCTTGGTGAAGATCTGCATTGAAACCATTTGCAGTATCCACAGCAACCACACCAAATTTTTCTAAAGTGCTGAGCAATGATTTCAGTGTAAGTTCTACACCTTCAGATAAACCTGATTTTTCATCACCTGCCGCAGCAATCGCGCGTTCAAGGTTATCAACTGACTCAAGCAATTGTTTTGCAAATTTTTCCAGCACAGTATCTTTATGCTTTTCAGATTCGCGTTGAATGCGTTCTACACTTTTTTGCGCTTCATATACGGCATTTGCAGTACGTGCTTTTTCAAGTTTTAAGCTTTCTTCTAAATTGGTGATTTGTGCTTGTAAATCTTCAACTGAAACTTCAGCTTGCTCGTTTTCAGCTTGAGTTTGCTGTTCTGCTTGCTCTTGTTGAAGATCTTGAGCGTCTTGGTTTTGCTCAGTCGCCATTGATTTACTCCGTTTAAATGGGTTCTTAAACATGTTCAGTCCTTATAGCTGTGCGTTCAAACGACATCGATGCGTAACTGCCATGCGTTTTGAATTCATGATTAATAAAAGAAATCGGGGCAGGGGATAAAAATTCAAGCGAAGTCAGCGATTAAATGCAGTTTTTTATTCAAATAAATGGTTTTTCAGCAAAATATCGACTGCAAAATTAAATTCTATGAAAATATAAATTATTGATTTGAATGTATAATCATATTTTGATCGGATTTATAGATTTTCATCATAAATTTTAACGGTTTCTCTTTGTGCCTGAAAATTTGCATAATTTATCTATCGGAAGTGACCATATCCACTGGAGAGAGGGATATGGTGACTACCTCTAGATTTTAGAAACACTTTTCCATGCTGATTTCCCAAGAATCAGCATTTTTTTTGCCTCAAAAAATAGTGGTTAATATTTATACATAAAAACTCTTAGTATCAGTTTTATTAAATATTTCACAAAAAATGATCAGCACAGTATTCTTTGTTTCAGATTCTATCGCTGTAGTTTCTTAATTTATTTCAAATGTGTTTTTCATGGCCTGCTTCTCTCATAAGCAGGCTTTTTTTTGCATGAAATTTATAAAAACAGCCACTTAAGTAACTGAGTTGCAAGTTTTGTTGAACTTTGTTGTATTCAAAAGCTGTGATCACGCTTTATTCAAAAATCATTTATATTTATTTTTTTAATAAAAAACAAAGCACTTGAGTTAAAAAAATGATGTAAAGCCTCAATATAAAAGAAAACTGCCTGATTAATAAAACATTTCATAAGCTGTACCGTGCCTCGTACAAAGTACAACTCAGAAGGTGGGAACTTCACAGAATTATTTTCCATTATGACTCGGGCAAAGTTGAGCTTTGCTTTTAATGATTCAATGAAGGAAATAATGAAGATGAAAAAAATTGGTTTATTCGCTGTCGCAGTTTTAGGTTTTGGTTTAGCTGCGGTAGGTTGTACTTCTCAAGAAACTGTAGAATCTCCAGAAACCGCACAAGTAACGTCTGCAACTGAAGCATCTGTAACGACAGAGCAATCGGGTGCTGTGGTTCAAGCAGATCCATCAGCTCAAGGTGCTGAAGTTCAATCTGCGCCTGCACCACAACCTACAATTCAGCAATAAGATTGTTTAATGCTCTCTGACCTGTAACAACAGGCAGTCAAGAATAGACAGAAGATAGGATGCCTCTTCTGTCTATTTTCTTTTCTATTGCTTTTTTTTATCTTTTCTATTTTTAGTGAACGAAAAAAAAGCCCATCATGTAGATGAGCTTTTTACTTTTAACCGATCTGCAAAAACAACAATTAACGGCGATTTTCCCACGCGCGACGACGTTCTTCAGCCGCTTTACGTTGTTGATCTGATGCCTTTCTTAAATCTTGAATATTTTTTTTGCGCTCTTGCTCAATTTGTTTTCTACGATCTTGACTGGCTTTACGGCGCTGTTCTTCTAAGCGCTGACGCTCTTTGCTGACTTTTTGACGATCTTGTTCAGCACGTTTACGACGTTCAGCTTCAGAGTATTTACGCTGTTGTTCTAGACGTTGACGTTCGAGTTCGTTTTTACGACGATCCCACTCTTGTTGATTTTTACGATTCTGTTCCCAGTTACGCTGGTCAAGTTGCTGCTTTCTACGTTCGAGCTCTAAACGATTACGTTGTTGTTGCTGACGTTCCCATGTACGGCGGTCTTGTTCATAACGACTGTCGTAACGGCGATCATAACGATTATCATAGCGTCGATCATTATTATCATAACGGCGGTCATAACGTTGATCATAACGTCCATCGTAGTAACCATCTTCAGGGAATGCTACGCAGCCTACAGCCAAAAAAGCAGTCGCAAAAGACAGAAGGATGATCTTTTTAGCCATGGTGAGTATCCTTTATCGAGAATGGGTTAGCATAATCAACCCATAAAACTTGGGTAAATTGTCAATGACAACTCTATAAAAGAAGATTAGCTTAACTAGGTCTGTACTATGTATGTCGATGTTGAGACTTATATGTGAATATGGTCACATTTGACCTAGATCATGTAGAAAGTATGAAGAGCATAATTCGAAGGATAGAGCATGTTTGCATTGAATGAATCACTTAAAAATATGAAAGATAAAGGCCAAGGTACGGCTGCTCGGTTACTTGATCGTCTTCCTAACTTTGCCAAAGAAAGCCTCGCAAAACGTCTCGATTATCCGTTTATTTTTCCAGAATTAGATCCGCTGGTGAAATGCATGATGGCGGCTCAACTCAAGCAAGGTAAGTCAGGCTTTGTGACCGAAGACTATGTGAAGTCTCGTAAATTATTTGATTTACAGATGGAGTCGATCAAGACCAAGCCGACCTTTGTGAAACAAGTGCAAGATATACGTCTACCTTTACAAAGTGCAACGCTGTTTGCGCGTCATTATCATCCTGCTCCAAATAAAAAATTACCGATGATCGTGTTTTATCATGGTGGTGGTTTTGTGGTGGGTGGTTTAGACACGCATGATGAAGTTTGTCGTTTATTGGCTGTGCATGCCAAAACACAAGTTTTAAGTATTGATTATCCTTTAACACCAGAAGCCAGCCCAGCTCAATTAATGCAAAGTTGTGAAGATGCATTGGCTTGGACTTATCAAAATAGTCGTCAGTTTAAAATTCTAAAAAATCGAATTGCGGTGGCAGGGGATAGTGCAGGCGGCAATATTGCTACTGCGGTTGCACAGCGCAGTGCTCAAAAAGTTTTTGCCCCGCAAGCTCAACTATTAATTTACCCAGTAGTGGATTTCAAGAGTCGCCACCCATCTTTCTATGCTTATAAAGATGGTCTAGTTCTGACTGAAAAAGATATTGATGTCGTAACGGCTTTATATGCAGAACAACATGCAGTGGCCTTAGATGATCCATTAATTTCACCAACCTATGGAAAATTGGCAGGTATCGCACCCGCGTATATCGTGACAGCAGGGCATGACGTTTTACATGACGAAGGTGAAATTTATTCGCATAAACTCCGTCAGCAAGGGGTGAAAGTGTTTTATCAAGAATATACCGATCAAACCCATGGCTTTATTAACTTAACCCCGGTTTCGCACCGAGCTAAAAAATACGTGATCGAGATCAGTACGAAGTTCCGTAAATTTTGGGATAAACGTAGCTAATCATTCCTTTATATAAAGTAAACCCAGTGTTTCACGTGAAACACTGGGTTTTTATTTATTGGGTTATTTATCTTGGATTTTTGCAGCAGGAAAAACGAGGCTAAATTCTGGGATATAAAAGCTTTGCAATAATCGTGCTTCAGAAAAATTTGGAAAAATGTCCTGTGTGTTGTGCCATTCTACCTGTTTCAGTTTAGAGAGCCGTCCACGAAACTTCGGTGAAAATTGATAACGCTTACCTTCCCACGCTTGTCTGATTTGCAACATCGCTGCAGGGATATGATGACTATTAATATAGAAAGAACGCTGTGAACGTGATTTTTTTAAACGGATCTGCATTTTGTGTTGTTCAACTTCTATAGTACAGACCACTTCATTGTCATGTTGTTGCCATTCAAACTTTGCCAACTCTTTAGGAATACCCCAGAGTTTTTGACCATGAATGACAGAGATATCTGTCGAAACATAAATCTTAGGAATCGAACTTAACCTTTTCTTACTCCATAAAGGGTGATCTAAAATTAGCAATTCGTCATAAGGGCCCACAGGTGAATCATGGTATCGGACCAATAACACCTGAACCACACGACCTAAAGGCGATGTCGCTAAACGGAACATCTGCGCTTGTTGGATAAAACTCGGAGAGATCCAATAATTCAAAATAAAAGCATCGCCACGCAGTTGCCAAGGCGGTAAATGTGTCAATGCAGTGTCCGACGGTATTATTTGCGTCATCATTGTTCTCGTTTTAATAATGGCAGAATAATTACTTTTTAATCATCAAAGACTAATATACAGTCAATAACAAGTACGAGATCAACCAGAAGAGTTAACAAATGTTAAAACAGATTTTATTTACCGCAGCACTTGGCTGTGTGAGCTTAAGCAGTTTTGCTGCCAATACTATTGTCGAAATGAAAACCTCTCAAGGCAATATTGAAATTGAGCTATTCAATGACAAGGCACCTATCTCAGCTAAAAACTTTGAAAGCTATGCAAAAGAAAAATTTTATAACGGCACGATCTTTCATCGCGTGATTCCTGGATTTATGGTTCAGGGTGGGGGCATGGATGTCAAAATGCAGGAGAAGCCAACAAAAGCGGCTATTAAGAATGAATCAAGTAATGGCTTGAGCAATAAGCGCGGCACATTGGCAATGGCACGGATGAATCATCCTGATTCAGCAAGTAGTCAGTTCTTTATTAATGTTGCAGACAATGACTTTCTCAATAAAAGTGCAATGAATGCGGGATATGCTGTTTTTGGTAAGGTCACTAAAGGTATGGATATCGTCGATAAAATCGTAAAAGTTCCAACTGCGAACTATGGAATGCATCAGAATGTCCCTGTAAACCCAGTAGTTATACAGAGTGTGGTGATTAAAGCAGCACCTGTAAAAAACTAAGCACACAAAATAGGAAAAATATTTTACATGATATTTGTAATAAATATCATGTATTTATGTGAGTAAAGTGTGTTTTTTGAACCATAATGGTGCATAAAAATAAAACACTCGTGTTCTTTGTGAGTGAAAAGCACTTGCACGTGTAAGAAATTGCCCTATAATGAGCACCATACCGACGAGATAGACGGAAACGAACGAAACGCGAAGCGTTGAGTTGTTGAGTTTATCGAAGTCCAGCTTCTAGCATTGACGAGATGTTAGAAAGATCATTAAGAGATTATGAAGAACAACTTGTGTGGATTTTTACTGGTTGATCAATCGAAAATATTTCATTGATTGATGGTAGGAATTACTCGAAGTTTATTTGAGCAAATTTTTGTCAGTAATTGATGAGCCAAGATTGGTACCCTTTAAGGTACTATTGATTTTAAACTGAAGAGTTTGATCATGGCTC
>NZ_VOZA01000065.1:0-12892 GCF_013420015.1 Acinetobacter sp. YH12039
CTGATGCTAGTTGGTCTAACACCTTGCAATGTTTGTCTTTTATACGTAATTTAAGGGTTTTCATGTACTTATATTAACAATCAAAACTCAAGGAAAATAGTCCTTAGTTAAATCAAACGACACTTCATGTCGTGTCGCTTATATCTCTGACCTGAAGGACAGAGTTCTACGCTCCATTTGATAAAATTTAACGGTTGTCTTTAAAGAGAAAACTCCATAATATTTTTATAAAATTATTTTTATTTTTTTCAATTTTATAAAAACTTTTATTAAATCAATATTTATAAGACACTTTAAAGATGAAACAGATCTTCATCCTGCTCACTTTAGCCTTAAGCTCTCAGAGTTTTGCCCAACTGGTTCAACTCAATACCAGCCAATTTGAAATAGAATTTAACCTCTTACAGAAACAAAAAGGCTATAACAGCCAGATTAAGAGTAATGGCTACATCCACGAAAAATTTTTAGTCACTGGCAAATCGATCATTGATGAACGTGAGTCGGTCAAGATGACAGGCTATTACAAAGCAGATGATGGCCGTGATAAAATGTATTCAATTTCAGAATATCGTGTAGCTATGTTTTTGCACTCATGAACTTTGAAGCAGACGGTCAAATGACTGTACTGACCAGTGAGAGTGATTATGCCTTTGACTATGAAGATCCCACTCCAAGAGACCGTGAGTTTAGTAAAGTCCTCAAAAATGCCTGCAAACACGCCTCACTTAAATGATCGGACCCATGCGGCATCGGATCAGTTAAGCACTGCGAAACACGAAATAGACACACCCAAAAAGGCATAAACCTGCCCACAAATAGTCCAATTTAAAGGGCTGTTTAAAAAGGAAAATCATAAATGGAACGAAGACCAATAGCGTCACGACTTCTTGTGTGATTTTCATTTGACCCAAAGACCACCCATGTTTGGCCAACAATCGCGTTGCTGGGATCATAAAACTATATTCGAGTAACGCGATCGCCCATCCAAATAAAATCGCTTGCCAAAGCGGCGCATCATGTAAAAACTTCAAATGCCCATACCAGGCCAAAGTCATAAAACAGTTGGAAATAATCAATAAAAACAGGGCAAGTGACATAAGCAATCAAGATCGCAAAAAATTGCGCTTATTGTACGTTTTTCATCACAATTTCGCGCCTATTTTCCGTGTTTTTATCATTAAGAAAATCACACACATTTGATCAGTTACGAGCTCAATCTTTTTGTACGATCTCATACAAAAAAATCTATCTTTTCGCTAAGACCCTTGCTATGGTTGCTCTCAAATGAAATTAACTTTTTCAACCAAATCTATAATGACAACACCACAATAACAAAGTGATGTGTCGGTAAAAGCAGTGGAGTTAGAACGAATGCATCTGCATATCTTGGGTATTTGTGGCACCTTTATGGGTTCATTGGCGCTCTTGGCGCGCGATTTAGGACATAAGGTCACGGGTTCAGACCAAAACGTTTACCCACCAATGTCTACCCAATTGGAAAATGCAGGCATTACCTTAATGCAAGGCTATGACCGTAGCCATCTTCAACCACATCCAGATCTCGTGATTGTCGGCAATGCTATGAAACGTGGTATTGATGCTGTGGAATACATGTTGAACGAAGGCCTGCCTTATATTTCTGGCCCACAGTTCCTTGCAGACCACGTCCTACAAGGCAAACATGTGTTAGGTGTTGCAGGCACACATGGTAAAACCACAACCACAACCATGCTGGCGTGGGTGCTCGATCAAGCAGGTTTAAATCCAGGCTTCTTGATTGGCGGCGTACCTTTAGGCTTTAGTGAAAGTGCACGTTTAGGCGGTGGTCAATATTTCTGTGTAGAAGCCGATGAATACGATTCCGCATTCTTCGATAAACGTTCTAAGTTTGTGCATTACCATCCTAAAACAGCAATTTTAAATAACCTTGAATTTGACCATGCCGATATCTTCGATGACTTGGCGGCGATTCAAAAGCAATTCCATCATCTGGTTCGTACTATTCCAAGTGAAGGCCGTATTATTGCGCCCATCACCGAAACAAAAATTGATGAAGTCTTGGAAATGGGCTGCTGGACACCTGTCGTGCGTACATCTTTAGATGCCAATGACAAATCTGAATTGTATGCAGAACAATTGTCTGCTGACGGTTCACATTTCAAAGTGCTACAGCATGGTGTTGTGAAAGGCGAAGTCAAATGGAATATGACTGGGCAACACAGTGTAGCCAATGCTTTGGCAACCATTGCTGCGGCTGAACATGTCGGTGTTTCGATTGAAATGGCGTGTGAAGCGCTTTCAAACTTTGGCGGTGTCAAACGTCGTATGGAGCTTTTGGGCACAGTCCGTGGCATTGAGGTTTATGACGACTTTGCACATCACCCAACGGCGATTGATACCACGTTAGAAGGTGCGCGTAAGCGTCTGGGTCAACGTAAGCTTTGGGCGGTGATCGAGCCACGTTCTAATACCATGCGCATGGGTAGCCATAAAGATGGCCTTGCACATTCTGCACGCTTAGCGGATGAAGTGATTTGGTATCAACCTGAAGGTTTGGATTGGGATCTACAACCCGTGATTGAAGCTGCTGCGAATAAAGCTGTCGTGGCACGTTCACTGGATGACATCATCCAAACCATCGTAAGCGAGGCAGGCGAGGGCGATGCTGTAGTGATTATGTCGAATGGCGGTTTTGGTGGTTTACATCAGAAGTTGATCAGTGCATTAAAAGCCTAAATCAACTGGATAAAATGAAAGAAGCCCGCGAAGCGGGCTTTTTTTATTTTATTCACACTCAGCTTAAAAATAATGCTGATAGCCTCGGTTTTTATAGCCTGAATCCAGCTTAACCGGCTGTTCAACATTTTCTAATCTTAACAATGTCGTTAAAAACGCCTGAATTTGTTCCGTATTAAGCAGGTTTGGTTGAAAGCTTGAATGTCCAAAGCGCTGGAATAAACTGGCAATTTCACTATGTCGATTTACATATTTCATCGACCATTTTGAAAAATCGATTTGATCAATAGTTTGATCAGGATAACGCACAATATCCCGATGCCGCGTATCTTGCATAATATGCTGAAAAAGCTGTTCGAGTGCCGCTTGCTCACCTTGCAGGCATTGGAAGAACCGGCCTTCTGCATAGTACAGCACGCCAAAAATATTTTTTTCAGTATTAAAGCTGCGGGCTCTCACCAAAATATCACTTAAATCTTGTATTAAATCAAATTGTTGTTCTACACGCGTACTGGCATAACAGAGTTGTATCATTGTGTTTATTCTTCAAGTATTTGCATGATTTTAACGTGGGATGAGCCACAGAATTAGTGTAGATTTGTATGTTTTTTAATCAAATGTGCTTTTTAACTTACAACAGAAAACCGATATCACGGATACCGAAATTAGCTTCAAATTTTTAAACTGATCAACATTAAAACAATGAAACGATTCCTCTTTGAGGATGAATACAGAGGTCTCCCATGCTCAAAAATTTATTCATATTTTTATCGATCACTTGTGTATATTTTGCTGCCTTAATCATCCTGAATAATTTTGGCATTTCAGATTTTTTAAATGTCGTGATTTGCTCGCTTATCTTAGGAATAACACTGCGCACCGTGATTCCTCACTATCTTATTTATTTACTGATGATGATGACCATTGGCAGTATTTATTTTGTGCTGAATGATTTTGCTTTATTAAATATCATGTGTTTAAGCTTGGTTTTAGGAATATTGATCTGCTCAATTTTGTTCCAATTGTGGCCACATATCGTCAAAACACCATCAACGCTGTTGAAACTCAAGCTCAATTGAGCACAACGCAGTTTTTAAATTTTCATACTGATAAAACGCCCGCATCGCGGGCTTTTTTAGGCTTGAATATCGGCTAATGTCTTGTCTCGGCGAAACATCACCTCTACATAAGAACAGGTTGGGATAATTTTTAAGTGTTTGTCACGAGCAAATTCCACCAAATGATCCAATAACACACGAGCAACCCCTTGCCCACGTAAGGAATCATCTACCCACGTGTGATTTGCCACAATAGTGTGTTCATCACGCCATAAGTAACTCATTTCTGCGAGGCGTATACCCTCAGCATTTAACTGAAAAAATTCACCTTTTTGACCGTTATCTTGATGTTGCATAGTCACTGTTTTTTCTTCCTTTTTATGAAAAAATACACCGTGTAACAAACGAGAAAGTGATCGGTACAGAACTTAAACGACCTATATTCAACTGTAGGTGATAATAAATCCGTACACCTTTCACATTAATTAAAAAACAATTAAATCACACTTGCCGGATATTTTTATTATGGACCTTTATCTTGTCGCCATCTTTGTATTACTCATTGCTGCAGCATGCTTGGTTGTATCGCTGTATAAATCACGATCTTAATTCAATTTCACAATTAGATTTCAAATAAAAGAACAGCCTGATCGCAATACGATCAGGCTGTTTTTATTTATCCAAATGATTAATCTACATCACGCTGTACAATTTAGCGTAGAACATCACGAATCGATTCATCTTTATCAAATACAGATTTTGCAAAAGGGCAGAGTGGAATAATTTTCACGTTCTTTTCCCGAGCAAAATTCACTGCTGCATCGAGGAGATGTCGTCCAACACCTTGTCCTCGCAAGCTATCACTGACATCGGTATGATCAATAATAAATTTATCATCGCCTGCCCATGAGTAAGTCATCTCTGCCAAACGCTCCCCATCTTGCTCAACAAAGAAAGCTCCTTTTTTTTGATCATCATCTTGTTGTACAAACATCTTAAATTTCCTCCATTTTTTTATAAATTGGCATGTAATGCAGGTCAACTCTGTTGTTTTTGTATTAATTTAAACCGCATGTACAGGGCTTAAATCGGTTCCTGCTTGTGTATACAGCATAGTAAAATATGCCACTTTTTTTATTTGAAGACACTCATGTCTGCCTCTCCCTCCGAAACGGCTTTTTCTGGCTCTTGGACGGCTGTGATTGCTTTGGCTTTCGCAGCATTTATTTTTAATACCACTGAATTTGTACCTGTCGCGTTGCTCAGCGATATTGGCAAAACCTTTAGCTTAGCCGCAACCGATGTCGGTATCATGATTACGCTGTATGCATGGGTGGTTGCGCCGATTTCTTTGCCGATCATGTTATTGACCAAAAATATTGAACGTCGCTCGCTCCTGATTTGTTTATTTATAGTGTTTATTATCAGCCATGTTCTGTCGTATTTCGCATGGAGCTTTAATACCTTATTGCTCAGTCGAATCGGCATTGCCTTCTCACATGCACTTTTTTGGTCAATTACTGCATCGCTGGCGGTTCGTGTTGCACCGAAAGGCAAAGAATTTCAAGCCTTGGGGCTTTTGGCCACAGGCACGGCTTTGGCGATGGTTCTCGGTATTCCGTTTGGGCGTATGGTTGGAGAAGTCTATGGTTGGCGAAATACCTTTGCTCTGATTAGCATTGGCGCCAGTATCGTTTGCCTGATTTTAGCCAAAACGCTGCCAATACTGCCGAGTTTGAACTCAGGTTCGCTGAGCAGCCTAAAACAGTTTATTCGCCGTCCAAGCTTAATGATGGTCTTTGCATTAACCATTATCGTAATTAGCGCGCAATTTACCGCATATAGCTATATCGAACCGTTCTCACTCAACATTGCTGCATTCAGTTCCATGCAAACTACCACGTTGTTATTAATCTTTGGTGCTGCAGGCTTTCTGGGATCTTATCTCTTTGGGAAATTTGGTGGGAAATATCCTAAAGTTGCAATTCCTTTGAGTACAGCCACACTGGCTTTATCCATGCTGCTGTTGCTTCCTGTTTCTTTGAGTTTTGCAGGTGTGAGTGCGGTGTGCTTATTGTGGGGCATGAGTATCATTGGATTTAGTCTCGCATTACAGTCAAAGACGCTGCATCTCGCATCCGATGCCACAGATGTCGCCATGGCTATCTATTCAGGACTTTATAATGTCGGCATTGGCGGTGGCGCACTCTTGGGCGGCATGGTCAGCGTACATTTCGGTTTGAGCTATATTGGCGTGATCGGAGGAATCATCGCGGTGATCGGCACACTTTTAGCCTTAGCGTTGGTACAACGTGGTGATTTTAATCCTCCCATGGCACATTAAATGAATTCGCAAATTGCCGATTGCACTTTGTACTAAAAACTGTCATGCTTTGCCGCATATTTGGACAGTGTCCAAAACAAAATTTGAACAAGGGGAGTAGCCTCCTCCAAACGTAAACCTTGTTTTACGTGTCAGAATATCGTCATTACACTTTGCAAAAAGTCGGTATCTGAGCATCGCTGCTGAAAATCATTACAGTACGATGTAGGCAAGACCTTGATCATGTTGTCTCAGGCGTTTTATTTCGTCTGGCAACTGGTCGAGGTTTTTTTATGGCTGGTTGTTAGATGTGGAGAATACACATGGAAACGATTGGCTCTTTATGGCTATATCTGGCATTTTTCGGTTTAGTCACCATCATGCTACTCATCGACTTTTTAGGCTTTAAAAATAACAAAGGCCAAGAAATCAAAGTCAAAACCGCTGCCTATTGGAGTATTGCATGGGTCTCTGTGGCTACCTTATTCGGTGGTGCATTGTGGCTCTACTTACAGCAAACCGCTGGTGTCGCTGTTGCAAACACCAAAGTCATGGAATATTTCGCTGGTTATCTGCTCGAAAAATCACTCGCAATTGATAACGTTTTTGTCTGGCTCATGATTTTTGCTGCTTTTGCCATTCCACCTGCTTTGCAGCGTAAACTGTTGCTCTACGGTGTCCTCGGCGCAATTGTACTGCGTACCATCTTTATTTTTATTGGGGCATGGTTCGTTCAAGAATTCTCTTGGGTACTGTACTTCTTCGGTGCGTTCTTGGTGTATACCGGCTTTAAATTCCTTAAGGGTTCAGACGAAGACGACAAAGATATCGAAGATATGGCGATTTTGAAGTGGCTACGTAAACACATGCGTATTACTCCTCAAATGCATGAAGATAAATTCTTCGTTCGTCAAAATGGTGTCTTGTGGGCAACGCCGCTCTTTTTAGTGTTGATCTTGGTTGAAGCATCTGACGTAATTTTTGCGGTTGACTCAATCCCAGCAATCTTTGCGGTTACCTCTGACCCGTTCATTGTACTGACGGCAAACTTGATGGCGATTTTGGGTCTACGTGCTATGTTCTTCCTCTTGTCTGGTGCTGCATCGAAAATGCATTACTTACCGTATGGTCTGGGCATTATCCTCGTGTTTATTGGCGCTAAAATGCTGTTGCTCGATGTGTTCCACATGCCAATTTGGATTTCACTCGGCTTTATTGTAGTGACCTTAGCCATCACTGCGTGGTTATCGATCCGACACAGCAAGAAGTACCATGAAACCACACTATAAAACGCTTAGATAAATAAAAGCCTTCTTTTCGAGAAGGCTTTTTATTCTGACACGAAGCCATGAACTAAGCTTTAGGCGTCATCAAGAGTTTGAGTTTCGGCCAGCGTTGTAAAAATTTTTTTTGCTGCACACGCTGCAAAAAAGTCGCCTGACTGACTAAACGTGGGTTCCAGCGGACATTTAACTCAAATAAATCATCTAAACCCAAAGGAGCAATCAGCTGTATTTGTTGTTGATGTCGCTGTGACCAAATCAAATTACGAACCACGCCTGCAGCCAAATAAGCCTGTGTATCTATGGCATACAGGGCATGTAAAATCTGCATGATGCCTTGATGCTGAAATAGGTCATGTTTTAATTGGTCTGAATAGCTCATGTTCACTAAAGGGTTCATTATCGTTTTTTAAAGGGCGCTCTTGAGATCAATATAGCAAGCGTTGCGACTCATGGTCTTTATTCATTCATCGATGCAATGTATACAGCTCAATGCTTTTGTATTATTCAAATCAAATACAATGAACAAAAAAACAGAATCACTTATAAACAACTGTTCTATTTTTTAGAACACATTTTCACAAATACTCTAACGGTATTTTGAACCAAATTGGGCTACAATCAACCGAAAAAATTCTAAACTGCAGGTATGTCATGTCTTCTGTTATCGCATCTACAGCGATCCGTGGTCGCTTTCTAGATATTCAGAATACAGTTGCCCAAGCACGTGAAATTCACGACCAAGTGCGCTATTTCGAAGATGGTTTGCTAATTACGCAAGCCGGAAAAATTCAATGGTTCGGTCCATGGTCTGAGGGCCAACACCATCTCCCAGATCAGGTTGAAGTACAGCATTATCCTGATCAATTGATTGTTCCGGGTTTCATCGATACCCATATTCATTATCCACAAACGGAAATGATGGGGGCTTATGGTGAACAGCTATTGGAATGGCTCGATACCTATACCTTTCCAACTGAAATCCAATTTGAAGATCCGGCTTATGCAGAGCAAATTGCACAGTTCTTTGTAAACGAGTTACTCAAAAACGGAACCACAACAGCTCTTGTTTTTTGTACCGTTCATCCACAATCGGTCGATGCTTTATTTAAAGCTGCAGAACAGCATCAGATGCGCTTAATTGCCGGTAAAGTGATGATGGATCGACATGCACCTGAAGCATTATGTGACACTGCAGAGAGTGGCTATAACGACTCCAAAGCACTCATCAAAAAGTGGCATGGAAAGGGCCGTAACCTGTATGCCATCACGCCTCGCTTTGCCCCAACCTCAACGCCTGAACAATTGGCACGGGCAGGGGAGCTAAAAGCCGAGTATCCTGATGTCTATGTACATACGCATTTAAGTGAAAATAAAAATGAAATCGCGTGGGTCAAATCATTATTCCCTGAGCAAAACGGCTATTTGGACGTTTATCATCATTATGGTCTGACCGGATCACGTTCCGTGTTTGCGCACTGCGTGCATTTGGAAGATGCCGAGTGGGAGTGTATGCATCAGACCAACTCTGCAATCGCGTTTTGTCCAACCTCGAACTTGTTCCTAGGCAGTGGTTTATTTCCATTAAAGAAAACATGGGAAAAACAGGTGAAAGTCGGCTTAGGCACAGACATTGGCGCAGGCACCTCATTTAACCAACTACAAACCATCAATGAAGCCTACAAAGTTCAACAACTTCAAGGCGATAAACTGTCCGCATTTGAAGCGCTGTACCATGCCACTTTAGGGGGAGCAAAAGCCTTAGATCTAGCGGACAAACTTGGAAACTTTGATTTGGGCAAAGAAGCAGATTTTGTGGTGCTCGATTTAAATGCCACGGCTTTACAAGCCTTACGTCAACAACGTGCCAAAAATCTGGAAGATGCTTTATTTGCCCTCATGCTGATGGGTGATGATCGTAATATCCATGCCACCTATGTGTTTGGACAATGTGCGTATGTCAAAGCATAAAACGGCTCGACCGAGACGAAAAACAGCGTTGAAAATTGGACTGATTGCCGTCGCTTGTTTGTGCTTACTCAAGCGTGACAGCACTTCCAAGAAAAACTGATTACATTTTCAACGGCAAAAAAGATGCATCTGCGAGCCAGATGTATTAAAATTGGTTCATCTTTAGAGGTGTTGCAAGTCAACACCTTTTTTATTTTTTTGATTTGCTTTTTTAGGTATCTACCCATGTCTGTTCAAATGAGCGTACTGATTTCCACTGAAGAAATTCAAGCTAAAGTGAAAGAGCTTGGCGCAAAAATTGATGCACACTATGCTAACAGCGACAAAGAGTTGGTGTTAATCGGTCTTTTACGCGGTTCTGTTATTTTTATGGCTGACCTTTGCCGCGCAATTTCAAAACCGCATGAACTCGACTTCATGACCGTTTCAAGTTATGGCGGTGGGACCGTATCTACTCGTGATGTAAAAATCTTAAAAGACTTAGACGGCGACATTAAAGATAAAGATGTCTTGGTGGTTGAAGATATTATCGATTCAGGAAATACCTTAAGCAAAGTTTTAGAAATTTTACAGACGCGCAATCCAAATTCAATCGAGCTTTGTACTTTGGTTAGCAAGCCTTCACGTCGTGAGATTGAACTCGAAGTGAAATTTTTAGGTTTTGAAGTCGAAGATAAATTTATCGTAGGTTATGGTCTGGACTATGATCAAAAATATCGTCACATTCCATTTATTGGCGAAATTGGTCTCTAAGCAAGATCAGATACTTAAGAGTGGCCTAAGGCCACTTTTTTTTTACTTTTCTTGCTATTTCAGAACAAAAAAACAACAGTTTTTTGCATGTTTAGGCTGTAGCTCAGCTTAGTTTTGATTAAAGATAAAGATTGAACATGTCGTAAAAAACAAATACATGATAACAAAAGGAGAGTTACTATGTGGTCACTCATTGTTGCGATTGTTGTTGGTTTTATTGCTGGTTTAATTGCACGTGCGATCCATCCTGGAGATGACAAAGCCGGTTTCATCATGACCACCATTCTCGGGATAGCAGGTTCCTTACTTGCGACCTATGGCGGACGTTTATTAGGTCTGTATGGAGAAAATTCTGCTGCAGGATTTATCGCTTCCGTCATTGGTGCGATCATCGTGTTGTTTATCTATAACCTTGTAACGAAAAAAAACCGCGTCTAATTTTTATAGCGCCATTAAAATACCCGCCTGTAGACGGGTATTTTTTTATTTATATTTTATTCATGCCGTACAGCTTGAAATTATTTGATCTCTTTTAACATCGATTCTAATTCAGCAGCAGGGTAAGCACCGGTTAAGATCGAACCGTTGGCAAAGACGATTCCCGGTGTACCACTTAGTTTTAAGCTTTTTGCTAATTTTAAATTTCGATCAATGGGGTTTGCACAGCTTTTCGCTGACTTCGGTTGAATTCCCTTATTGATTAAATTATCCCAGGCCATAGCAGGGTTTGAATCACAAAAAATCTGCTTCGATGGCGCCAACGACTGCGGTTTTATGGCTGTGACAAAAGTATAAATGGTCACATCATTAAGTTTTGCCAGTTCTACTTCAAGCTTCTTACAATATGGGCAATTTGGGTCAGAAAAGATCGCGATTTGGCGCTTCCCATTCCCCCTGACAGTTTTAATCGCATCTTGTAATGGTAGTTTATTCCACTCAGTTTTTTGCTGACTGAGGATCAATTGTTTGGTCAGATTTTTTTGATCTTTTAAACGGATCATAGAACCTGCAATCACATAATCCGCATTTTCACTCAAATACAAAACTTGATCTTCAACAAAGCCACTATATATGCCTGGCATTTCTGTACTTTGAATATTCTCAATTTTTAAACTGGGGTGCTTTTCTCCCAAGAGCTTTTGAACGTGTGCCGCATCTGCCAAAGCAAAAGTCGAAAGGATGGTACTTAACGCCAACGCACATATTTTTTTCAACATAGACCGAACTTCAACATTTAATTGATTCAGCATTCTAAGCCTTAACGCGTGAAAGTCTTGGGCTTTTTTCAGTTCATTACGCAATAGCTACATGCCGTTTCACGTGGAACATATTACGCTGCATCAGGTGAATTAATTTCAACAGACACATGCACAATTTCTTCATGAATCGACAGCGCTTGGCGGACTTCATCGGCACTCAACGCCTGACTGGTTTCTAAAGCTACAATACACGAGAACTGACCTTTACCCACTTTCCACACATGTAAATCAGTTACATCGACGTCGACAGGAAATTGCATTAAAACTTCTCGAATCTCATCAACGACAGGGTGATCCATTTCCGCATCCAGTAATGTTTGTCCTGTTTCTTTCATCAAGCCAATGGCCCACTTACCGACCAGCACTGCACCAACAATCCCCAATAGCGCATCTAAAAATCCCCACCCCATCCATTTTCCGGCAAATAAAGCCACAATCGCCAATACCGAAGTCACCGCATCAGCAACCACATGCATGAAGGCTGCTTTCTGATTGAGATCGTGATGATGATCATGCTGCTCCTCATGGCTATGCTCATGATGGTGATGGTGATGGTGATGGTGATGGTGATGGTCATCATGCAATAACCAAGCACAGATCAAGTTCACCACCAGACCTAAAATCGCAATAGGGATTGCTTCGTTATAATGAATTTGGACCGGGTTGAATAAGCGTTCCACCGAATGAAAAGCCATAAATGCAGCAACAACCATCAATAATATCGCGCTGCTATAGCCCGCTAAAATTTCAATTTTCCAAGTTCCAAAGCTAAAACGAGCGTCTTGAGCATAGTGGCGTGCCGCACGATAGGCAAAATAGGCCAAGCCTAATGCCAACATATGTGAACTCATATGCCAGCCATCTGCCAATAATGCCATCGAATTAAAAATCCAACCGCCAATGACTTCTAACAACATCATGACTGCCGTTAAAATAGTGGCAATTAAGATCCGTTTTTGTGCGAGTGGATTACCTTCATCAAATTGATGATGATGAATTCGGATGGATGGGGAAGTTTTCATTAGGTTCTATGCTTAAATATACTCCCCCATAGTATATTTATTTTCGGGAGAAAGTGTTGAGTCATTTACATCAGGACAAAAAGATTTTAAATCGGGTTAAACGTCTACAAGGTCAGGTCAATGCGGTTGAACTGGCTTTACAGCAACCCGAAGCAGGGTGTATTGAGGTATTACAACAGGTTGCGGCCATCAAAGGTGCTGTAAATGGATTAATGAATGAATTAATCGAAGCACATTTACGCCATCATGTATTGCCTCAAGATGTTGAAATCAATGAAGCAGAACTGGAAGAATTTGTAAAACTGCTTAAACGCTATGGATAACGTTACAACTGTGATTTGACCATGGAAAACAATCGGCATTGACATACTCCCACCACCAAGCTAAGAGCTATGGTGGGGGAATCTTTGCGACCCATGCAATCTTAGAGATTGCACCTTTCGATACCGCACTGCGCTGACAGTATGGCGGTACAGGAACTCTTTAT
>NZ_VOZA01000066.1:0-12857 GCF_013420015.1 Acinetobacter sp. YH12039
GAAAATATATATCGTTGGCAGAAGAAATTATTTAGACCAATTATCAAAAACTTCATTGATGACTTTATTCTCGATAAAAATCATCTGCTACCACAGAGAATCTATAAATGATAGTGCGTAAGTCCTAGAGATCTAATATATTATTTATAATTAAACTATTTAAGTACGTCATTTGTATATGTTTAGGTCTATATAACAAATTTTAAAATGTATTGCTGAAAAAATGATAAAAATGAAATAAGTCCTGTCATACACAAAATTGGTAACATTCATATGTGAAAATAACGGAGAGTTTCAATCTAAGCTGAGTTGAAATATTTATTGGTATATTTGAAGTTCAACTCTGATTCATGGTTTTTCAAAATTTTAGATCTAAATCTGAGGAAGATTGAATCCGCTACATTGTTTAATATAAACTGATTAATAATTGATCATAATAAATTGCTATGTGAGGCACGCTATGTCAAATCAGTTTGATTTCGTCTCAGTTGTAAAAAAGCCTACGGTTCATTATGGCGGTAGATCTGTGAACCATGTATTAAAAATGGAAGATGGTAGTCAAAAAACCATCGGTGTATTTTTGCCATCAGAGCAACCCATGACGTTTGAGGCGCATGTGAAAGAACGTGTTGAAATCACATCGGGGCAGTGTGTTGTGCAAATTGGGGAGCAGGTCGAGTTTGTTCAATATACTTTTGGCGAAAGCTTTATTGTTCCACAAGATTCAATTTTAAAAGTGCAATATACTGATGTTGTCGACTATGTATTCCATTTTGATTAAGCATGCTTAGACAAGTTTGCAGTTGCTTCAGCTTACACCTCAAGATGTTTTAATCGCTAGTGATCGAATTTGATATTTTTTCTTAACCCTGCATTTAGCAGGGTTTTTTATATGATTTAATGAATGATTTAGCTTTCTTATGCGAAATCCTGTAGTTACTAAAATTAAAGAATTTAACATCACCTATAGTCACTGTTTGGCAGAGTTAATGTACTTTAGTTTTGCCGTGAATAAATATTGAATTAGCAAAAGGGGATGTGCAAATAATCACTACGCTGTATTTCATACAGCACATGACGGTTTAATGGGTGTTCTGCTGGTACAAGCGGATGATTAAACTCGCGTACTTTATGCATACCTATGCGTTGCATGACACGTTCTGATGGTGTGTTCAAACTTGCAGTGAAGGAAATAACTTTATCTAGTCTTAAGTTTCTAAAAGCATGTTTGAGTACAGCTTTTGCTCCTTCGGTAGCATAGCCTTGATGCCAATATTGTGGCAGTAGTTGTCAACCAATTTCAGGGGCATCAGCTATTTCGAACTCGGGTGGATGTGCGTGTAAGCCGATAAAGCCAATAAATTCTCCTGTAGCTTTAAGCTCGACAGCATATAAACCCCAACCGCGTATTTCTATTGCATCGTGTAGGCGTTGCATAAATGCAGTGGCTTCGGAAGCATCAAGTTTGTTAGGGAAATAGCGCATGACGTCATCATCTGCACACATGTGGATGAATGGAGCAGTATCGGAGTCTTGCCATTGGCGTAGGATCAGGCGAGGGGTTGGGAGTTGTATCATATATGTAATACTATAATTTCCTTATTCTTATTATAAAAAGACCGTGAGTAGATGTGATGTATATTTTTGAAATAATTATACTTGGGACTTGGCTTGATTATGAAGATCGTGAATGGAGTTGGGCGATTGAAAGTCAGCTTCGTTCGTTAGAAGCGCAATTTTTTGAGGCAAATTTAGCTTTAAATCTGTTTCATTCAATGGTTCACCAAGAATCAACTTCTAAAGATGATTGGCTTCGAGAAAATAATAGAAGAAGTGAAATAAGGAAGGAGATTGAAGTTGAGATTTTACAAGAGGGTAAGAATCATTGGGATTATATGGAAGAGATTAATTTAAAAACGGAAATTATTTTTAAAAGAGAAAAATGGAGTCAAGGTCGTATACCTAGGGAGTTTAATCATAATTTAGCATTTATATATGCACGAGCATTTTTATATGCTTTGGATACTTTTGATAAATTTCTTAAAGTGTTATCAAATAATAAAGATGTTCCAACGGAGCTGAAAACTACGTATTTGAAAATGTCAGAATATTTTCCTGATTTACGTGGTGTTAGGAATACCGCCCAGCATCTCGAAGATAGATCAAGGGGATTGGGGGCATATAATAAGCCTTTGGATTTAAAGCCTGTTGAGAATAGTTTTATTAATGCTCAACAAGGTGCATTAATATTAAATTGTTTAAATGGCTCTAAGTATGGATCAACTATGGCAGATGGTCATTATGGTGAAGTAGATGTTTCACCAGAATCAATGAATCACTTGCAGTCAATTTTGACAGAAGTTTTAAATTCTTTTAAATGGAAAGGAAGCCCTCAACACAAACCTAGTGCATAGAAATGTGACAATTAAAAAAAACCCGCATTTAGCGGGGTTTTTCTTAATCAAATGAATGATTAGGCATTTTCACGTGCAATTGCGCGGTAACCAATATCTTTACGGTATTGAACGCCGTCAAACGTTACTTTTTGGCACAGCTCTAATGCTTTCGCTTGCGCTTCGCCAATGGTGTTGCCTAGAGCAGTAACGCAAAGAACACGACCGCCTGCAGTCACAATATCACCATTTTCAAGTGCTTTAGTGCCTGCATGGAAAATTTTCGCATCTGCCATTTCAGTGTCTAAACCTGAAATCACATCACCATTGCTAGACGTTTCAGGGTAGCCACGTGACGCAAGTACGATACCTACAGTCTTGCGCTCATCCCATTCAGCTTCCGCAGGTAAGTTACCCGCAATACCTGCTTCAACTAGGTCAACTAAAGATGATTTTAAACGCATCATAATGGGTTGAGTTTCAGGGTCGCCAAAACGACAGTTGAACTCGATCACTTTAGGCTGACCTTGTTCATCAATCATTAAACCTGCGTATAAGAAACCTGTATAAACATGACCGTCTTTTTTCATACCTTCAACGGTAGGACGCATCACTTCATTCATGGTTTTTTCAAATACGTCAGCAGTCACAACAGGAGCAGGAGAGTAAGCACCCATACCGCCAGTGTTTGGGCCTTGGTCGCCTTCAAAGATACGCTTGTGATCTTGAGACGTTGCCATTGGCAAAATGTTGTCGCCATCAATCATACAAATGAAAGAAGCTTCTTCACCTGCAAGAAATTCTTCGATGACAACGCGTGAGCCAGCATCACCAAATTTGTTGCCTGCAAGCATGTCATCAATCGCATCAAATGCTTCTTGATTGGTCATGGCAACGATTACGCCTTTACCTGCAGCAAGACCATCAGCCTTGATTACAATTGGCGCACCATTTTTTTCAACAAATGCTTTCGCTGCATCTACTTCTGTAAATACATCATAGAAAGCAGTTGGAATGTTGTGGCGTTTTAAGAAGTGCTTTGCAAATGCTTTAGAGCCTTCAAGCTGTGCAGCAAATTGAGTTGGACCCCAAATTTTTACACCTGCTTCACGGCAAGCATCCACAACGCCATTTACAAGCGGTGCTTCAGGACCAACCACGATTAAATCAACGGCATTGTTTTTAGCAAAGTCGATAATCGCAGCATTGTCTAAAATATTTAGTGCAACATTTTCGCATTTATTTTCAGTTGCAGAACCCGCATTACCTGGTGCTACAAATACTTTTGTGACTTTATCATCTTGTGCGATTTTCCATGCTAATGCATGTTCACGACCGCCATTACCCAAAACTAAAATATTCATCGGTTCATACTCCATGAATCGAAAATGACATAAAGTCCTCAACCTGAAAGCAGGAGAGGACTTTATGCAAGATTATAAATCTAGTGTATTAAGCAAAAAACTGTGCTTAATTGTCATGATCACGTTGCCAACTTAGTGACGGAAATGACGCATGCCAGTGAAGACCATTGCAATACCAGCTTCATCAGCTGCAGCAATTGTTTCTTCATCACGCATAGAACCACCCGGTTGGATAATGCATTTGATGCCCGCTTTTGCAGCGTTATCAATGCCATCACGGAATGGAAAGAATGCATCAGATGCCATTACCGCACCTTCAACCACTAAACCAGCATGTTCAGCTTTAATTGCTGCAATACGAGCAGAGTTAACGCGGCTCATTTGACCTGCGCCAACACCAATGGTTTGACGACCTTTTGCATAAACAATCGCGTTAGACTTAACGTATTTCGCAACTTTCCAAGCAAAGATCAAGTCATCAATTTCTGCTTCAGTTGGCGCACGTTTAGTCACAACTTTAAGGTCATCTTTCGTGATCATGCCTAAGTCTTGGTCTTGAACCAACAAACCGCCATTCACACGTTTGTAATCTAACTGAGCTTTACGTTCAGTAATTGCAGGAAGCTCGCCGCATACGAGTACACGTACGTTTTTCTTCGCGCCAGTCACTTCAAGCACGCCTTCAGCAACGCTTGGAGCAATGATCACTTCAACAAATTGACGGTCAACAATGGCTTGCGCAGTTGCAACATCTAATTCGCGGTTAAATGCAATGATGCCGCCGAATGCAGATTCAGGGTCAGTTGCATAAGCAAGGTCATAAGCCGCTTGGATGCCGTCTAAAGATACTGCTACGCCACATGGGTTTGCGTGTTTTACGATGACACATGCAGGCTTAGCAAATGATTTTACACATTCAAGTGCTGCGTCAGTGTCTGCGATGTTGTTATAAGATAATTCTTTACCTTGAAGTTGTTTCGCAGTAGAAACAGATGCTTCAGTTGCTGTGTCTTCTACATAGAAAGCAGCAGATTGATGCGGGTTTTCACCGTAACGTAAGTCTTGAACTTTGTTCAATTGAGTATTGAAAGTACGCGCAAATTTATCTGCTTGACCTTCTTCCTTACCTACGCGAGCGCCTAAGTAAGATGCAATCATGCCGTCATACTGTGCAGTATGTTCAAATGCTTTAACTGCAAGGTCAAAACGGGTTGCATGTGATAATGCGCCTTCAGCTTTTAACTCTTCAACAACAGTTCCATAGTCAGATGCATTTACTACGATACCTACAGATGCATGGTTTTTCGCAGCAGCACGAACCATAGTCGGACCACCGATATCGATGTTTTCAATCGCATCAGCAAGTGAACAGTTTGGTTTTGCAACAGTTGCAGCAAACGGATAAAGGTTAACAACTACAAGATCGATTGCATCGATGTTGTGTTCAGCCATCACAGCTTCGTCTAGACCGCGACGAGCTAAGATACCACCATGAATTTTCGGATGTAGCGTTTTTACACGGCCGTCCATCATCTCTGGGAAACCTGTGTGCTCTGAAACTTCAACTACGGCAACATTATTGTCTTTCAACAATTTGTATGTTCCGCCAGTAGATAAAATTTCTACCCCTAGAGCAGCAAGTTCTTGTGCAAATTCAACAATTCCAGTCTTGTCAGACACAGAGATTAAAGCGCGTTTAATAGTCATGATCTTCGTCACAGTTTTCAAGGAACAGATTAAAACAAAATTAGCAAAATGCAGGTTAAAAAAAATGCCTGCGGAAGCCGCAAGCATTTTATCATTTATTCACTCATTAAACCGTGAGCTTTCAACTTTTTACGTAAAGTACCACGGTTTAAGCCGAGAATCTCAGCAGCACGGGTTTGATTACCACGTGTATATTCAAGAACTACAGATAGAAGAGGCTTCTCCATTTCCGCCAGCACCATATCGTATACCTGAGATGGTTGCTCGCCTTGCAATTGTGCAAAGTAATGGCGAACTGCGCGATCTACGTGAATACGAAGAGCGACATCAGATTGTGCAGTAAAAATAGGAGATTTGCTATTCATGCGAATTAATCCGAAAAATCAAATATCACTTGGGTAAAGTGATTTGTTAAAAGTGGTCTATAAACTTGAATGAACTCCGTTTTAGTTCCTAATGCGGAGTTCTAAAACTTGTACATTACTTGTAGCTTGACACAACTCGCAAAATTGTTCGAAAAATAAGCGTAACAATAGATTAATAATTGTTACAGCCTAAAAAACAAACAAAAAATCTACTCAATACGCAATAAATATTAAAGCGCACGGTTGGGATTGTATTTGTTGTGAAAAATTAGCGAGGAGTTTGCAGCACAAAGCTTTCGTGGCGCGTATCATACCATTGTCTAGGAAAAAGTGAGCAAGAAAACTGCATTTTTTTTATGTTTTTTTTACTTTTTTAATAGTTTTTTTCAATATTAGGGGCGAATCAACTCAATTGAATAATTATCGAAGCTTTTGCGTGCAATTGGTAGGCTAAATTGGAATTTAAAAGGACTACTTTTTGGGATCCGTTGGATGCCATGCAGACTTTCGTCCAAATACTCTTCAGGTAAAAGCGTATAGTTTGCTATTTCAGTACCATTTTCTTTTAGTGAAATTTTCATATTGGGTAAGGCAAGGCTACGGTCATGAAAATTGATCATTTCACCAGTAAAACGTGTTTCATTATTTCCAATGCTACGAATTTTGACTTTTTTGGTACTAATTAAACTGTAGTGTTCTTCGAGACGTGAACAATTAAAGACATCACACACTGCTGTGAATGCAGCACCCATTACTGGGCTGTTTTTTAAATATTGAGGATTGAACCAGAAAAACTGGAATATAAGTGCACCAAATAAGAAGGCATTAATACAGAACCACATAAAATAGTTCAGTGGGGTACGTTTTTTATCCTTTTCAGCCTGTTCTGCCCAATTTACAGCAGGAAGGTTGCCGATCGGTTCGGTGCTGAAATAATTTAAGTTATTTAAATAAGTTTTTAGATCGATATTAGAGTTTTCGACTTTTTGATCAAATAGTTTTAATAAATGGTGGGTTGGTGTTTCTTCAACAGTCACTGGTGTAAGCGTATTATTAAATTCGCTGACATTAATAATAGTATTGGAGTTTTTTTGAGGTGCATTTTCTTGCTCAGGGGTAGAAAAAGACAACGCTTTATCTACCACCAAATGAGACAGTGAATTAAAAGATGTAGAGCACTTTGGGCAACAAACCATGCCCTGAGCGACAGTAAGCTGCGGAACAGTTACTTTATATGTTGTAAAACAAGTTGGGCAGTTAGTTAATTTGTCGCTCATAAGTACACATTTTAAATTTTAATACTGTTGGCGTTTACCCGAAATTCGGCACCATGTTTCGTCACGTTTTTCTACGTCTAATATATCAAAAAAATCAGAATAAACACTAGAAACATCAGAAACTTGCTCTTCAATTACACCTGCAAGTGCGAACTCTCCCTCAGATTTAATTAAAGTTGAGAATTCTGCAGCCAAGGCCATTAGAGGGCCTGCAAGAATATTGGCAACAAACACATCGGCTTTTTGTCCAGCGAGCTCTTGGTTGAACTCTTCAGGTAGGCCTACATACAGATTTTCCAATACACCATTCAATTCGGCATTTTGTTGTGTTGCTAAAACCGCTTGTGGGTCAATATCAGTGGCATAAACTTTTTTGGCACCCAAAAGTAAAGCTGCAACACCTAAAATACCAGAACCACAACCGTAGTCGATTACGATTTTATCTTTAAGGTCAACTTTACCTAACCATTGTAGGCATAAGAATGTTGATGCATGGTTACCAGTACCAAAAGCAAGACCTGGGTCTAGTTTGATGTTTACGGCGTCTGCTACTGGCGCTTCCATCCATTCAGGGACGATCCAGTATTTTTCACCAATTTGAATAGGCTCGTAAGCATCCATCCATGTGCGTTCCCATTCTTGGTCTTCAATGAATTCGCTACGCATTGGTGCTTCAGGAAGTTGAGCTTTAATAAATGTTTCTAATGCAGCAACATCAATTTCTTCATCATCTTCTTGTGCATAGATACCAGTAACGATCACTTTATTCCAAAGTGGTGTTTCACCTGGAAGTGGTTCAAGTAAATCCTGATTTTCTGCATCATCTAGCGTGACACTGACTGCACCTAAAGAACTGAGCAGCGTTTCAGTGTAATCAACTTGAGCTTTTTCAACAGTAATATGAATTTGTAACCACTTCACGGACATAACCTAAATGAGTTTTATAAAAAGCTATTGTAACGGAACTCGGCAACTTGCAGCTAGCGATTATCAAAATTGACAAAAAATAAAAGGATGCACGTAGCATCCTTTTAATTTTTCAATGACTTAACTTTTAATTGTTTCGGTTGTAGTTGTCGAGATTGGTGCAAAACGCGTAATTAGGAAGCCAAATACAGCGGCAAAGATGTACATAAAGATTGAATATACCGCCGCAGGCATTGCTACAGCAGAGCTTGCCATCACCGTTAAGGCGATGGTCATGGCTAACGTACTGTTATGAATACCGATTTCAAATGCACAAGCACGTGCCTGAGCACTATTGATGCCGAACAGTCTTGGAACAAAATAACCGATACATAAGCTGAAAATACAGAATAGAACCGTAGCTAAGCCAACTTGGGTTAGATAAGCCGCAATATTATGTCGTTCAGAGTAAATAGCACCGATAATAATTAAGATGAGAAAGACCACAGCAAAGATGCGGAGTGGTTTATGCAGTTTCTCAGTCAGTTTAGGTGCATAGTGACGAAGCAGCATGCCTATACAGACGGGGATGATAATGATGCCGAAAACTTGGAGGATTTTTCCAAACTGCAGACTGATTTGTTGCCCTTCTTGCATGAAGTGCATGATCGAAAAATTCACGATCAATGGAAGGGTTAATGCTGCAATGACAGAGTTGATGGCGGTCAGGGTAATATTTAAAGCCAAGTCACCTTTAAATAGATAACTAAATAAGTTCGCTGTACTACCACCGGGTGAGGCTGCGAGTAGCATCAAGCCGACTGCAAGCAGTGGTGGCAATGCCAGCAGTTTACATAATAAAAAGGCAATGCCGACAAGCAACACGAGTTGGCAAAATAAAGCAATCAACACGGCTTTAGGATGTTTGGTGACACGTGCGAAATCTTTGGGGGTAAGTTCTAGCCCAAGCCCGATCATTATAAAGGCCAGTGCTAATGGCAAAAGAACCGTAATAATTCCAGAATCCATCGTATTTATTCTCCTTGAGCATATTTAATGGTTTTTCACCAAAGTCCTTATGGTGATTGCGTTAGAAAAAATAGTTTAGGTTTTCACTTGTTGAATCAGGTGACTGCCACGGCGCGTCAAAATAAAACCAAATAAGGTCGCCAATAAATACATAAAAATAGAATAAACACCGGCAGGTATCGCCACTGTGGTGTTTTCAAGCACACTCAGTGCGATGGTTAGGGCGATACTAGTGTTATGAATGCCGATCTCAAAGGTACACGCACGTGCCTGCTTTTCCGGTACACCTGCGAGGAACGGAATTAGGTAACCCAAAAATAAGCCACTGAAACAGAGCAAACAGGTTGCAATGCCGACGCTGGCAAAATACGTAATAATGTTGGATTGTTCACGCAAAACTGCGAGTGTAAAGATGAGAATTAATAAGAAAATAGATAACATTCTCATCGGCTTGTTGATGTGATATGCGATAGTCGGTAAGGAGTTGCGAATAAACATACCGAAACATACCGGTATCAAAATAATCAGAAATACATGGGTGATCTTATCGATAGGCATACCAATACTGGTACTTTCACCAACAAAATGCAAAATGGATAGATTGACGATAAAAGGCAATGTAAAGCACGAAACAACTGAGTTAATGGCCGTTAAGCTAATGTTTAATGCAACGTCACCTTTATATAGGTAGCTGAATAGGTTTGCTGTGGGGCCGCCGGGTGAAGCCGCAAGCAACATGAGTCCGACCGCGAGTAAAGGGGGTAACTCAAGCAACTTACACAGGAAAAACGCAATGCTGGTCAGTAGAATAAGCTGAGTAAATAAAGCGATGAAAATAACTTTTGGATAGCGTCCAACGCGTAAAAAGTCTTTGACTGAAAGTTCAAGTCCCAAACCCATCATCATAATGGCTAAAGCAATGGGTAGAAAAAATGCAAATAATCCCGAATCCATGGAATTTCCTGATATTTTTATCCTTATAGTGTTTTTGAGTTTATCTCAGTTTGATAAATAAGCAATAAATAAAAGCGAGTAAAAACTGATGTTTTACCCGCTTTATTTTTGATCTGTTAATTGGTCGATATTTTCATCGACAACTGTTTATTTAGGGCGAGGAGGAGTGAACCCTAAAGCACATTTTCCTTTAATTTCTTGTCCATTAATCGTTGCAGTAGTGGCTTTTGCATCTGCACTACATGTGCTTAATAATTCGGCTTCTTCGCCATGAAGATTTGCATTTTTGGACGAGCTAAAAAATTGTGGTTCGCAAGTACCATTCCAGATAATACCGCGATAGGCAAATGATACTTGAGCGCCTTGGCTTTTACCTTTACAGACTTGTTGATATCGCTGTGCATCATACACTTTCTCAACTTTATCATTGGCTGAGGCAGCAAGTGGTGATAAACATAAACCGCATAAAACCGTGGATAGCAAAATATTCTTATTCATGCTTATAGTCCTTATGATTCTCATGGGATCTATAACAGAATAAAAAATCATCAGAATAAAACAACAATCTTCGAGTAACATTTGCTTGAGAAATGTGTATTTTTATGTGGAATATGCAAAGTATGTATGTTCATAAAGAAATATATAGGCATAAAACAGTAGCCAATAACAATAAAATCGAGTTAATCAGTCAACTTATCGGTGAATTTTTGCTATAATCTTCCGTCATCCTTTTTTAATCTCCTTTACCACTATGCATTATCCTAAAGTTTACGATGTCATTGTTATCGGCGGCGGTCACGCGGGTACTGAGGCAGCTCTTGCTGCGGCACGTATGGGTCGACAGACTTTACTCTTAACTCATAATATTGAGACTTTAGGGCAGATGAGCTGTAACCCAGCCATTGGTGGTATTGGTAAATCACATTTAGTCCGTGAAATTGATGCGCTTGGCGGTGCAATGGCATTGGCTGCCGACAAAGGTGGTATTCAATTCCGTATTTTAAACTCACGTAAAGGTGCAGCAGTACGAGCGACTCGTGCCCAAGCTGACCGTGTACGTTTTAAAGCTGCGATTCGTCATACTTTAGAAAACCAGGCGAATTTGGATATTTTCCAACAAGCCGCTGATGACCTTATTGTTGAAGGCGATACCGTTAAAGGTGTAGTCACCCAAATGGGTATTCGCTTTGATGCGAAAACTGTTGTATTAACTACAGGGACATTCTTGGGTGGTGTGATCCACGTAGGTCTAAATAATGCTTCAGGCGGTCGTGCGGGCGATCCTCCTTCAATTTCATTGGCTGCGCGCCTTCGTGAATTGAACTTACCTGTAGGTCGTTTAAAAACAGGTACACCGCCACGTATCGATGCACGATCAGTTGATTTCTCTGTAATGACGCCACAGCCGGGTGATTTCCCATCTCCGACTATGTCGTTCATGGGTGATGCGTCGATGCATCCTGAGCAAATCAATTGCTATATCACACATACCAACGAGAAAACTCACGATATCATTCGTGGTGGCTTAGACCGTTCACCAATGTATACCGGTGTGATTGAAGGTGTGGGTCCCCGTTACTGCCCATCGATTGAAGATAAAATTCATAAATTTGCCGATAAAGATTCGCATCAAGTGTTCTTGGAACCTGAAGGTTTGGACACACATGAGCTTTATCCAAACGGTATTTCAACTTCTTTACCATTCGACGTTCAGTTTGAATTGGTGCGCTCGATTCGTGGTATGGAAAATGCGCACATTTTGCGTCCGGGTTATGCGATTGAGTACGATTATTTCAATCCACAATCATTGAAATTCTCTTTAGAAACCAAATCGATTAATAACTTGTATTTTGCAGGTCAAATTAACGGTACAACAGGTTATGAAGAAGCGGGTGCGCAAGGTTTGCTTGCAGGCTTGAACGCAGCACGTCGTGCATGGGATCAAGAGCAATGGACACCGAAACGTGATGAAGCGTACATGGGGGTATTGGTTGATGACTTGATTACTCTCGGTACTAAAGAACCGTACCGTATGTTCACTTCACGTGCGGAATACCGATTGATGTTGCGTGAAGATAATGCAGATCAGCGTTTAACAGCAATTGGCCGTGAAATGGGTCTTGTGGATGATGCGCGTTGGGATTCGTTCTGCCAAAAAATGGAAGCAGTTGAAACTGAAAAAGGTCGTTTACAACACCTTTGGGCAGCGCCAAACAATCCACTAGGCAAAAAATTCGTTGAAATGACTGGTGATGACCTGTCTAAAGAAACCAATGCGATCGATTTGCTCAAACGTCCAAATATCAACTTCTCACAAATTGCTGAATTGACAGGTTCAGAAGTTTCAGCATTTGTGGGTGAGCAAATTGAAATTGCAGTGAAATATGCGGGTTATATTAACCGTCAGCAAGAAGACGTTGCGCAAATGAAGCGTTTGGAAGATACACGTATCCCTGCTGATTTTGATTACGATGTAGTTTCTGGTCTTTCACGTGAAATCACTATGAAGCTGAAAAATGTATTGCCTGAAACATTGGCTCAAGCAAGCCGTATTCCGGGTGTTACACCTGCGGCTGTTCAATTGGTGATGATTACGATTCGTAAGAATAACCAAGCGAAAAAATCTGCATAAGATTTTGAGTTAAATAAAAAACCCGCTCAGTTGCGGGTTTTTTATTGCCAATAAATTATTGGCTGCTGGTATTTGATCGGATTAAATGAATATTTTGATCATCATTAGGGTGTGTTGACATTTACAGCCGATAAATTGAGCTAAAGAGGCAACCATATAAATATACAAGCTAAAGCAACAGCGCTTTGATAGTTACGTTTTAGCTTATCGTATCTTGTGGCAATTCCTCT
>NZ_VOZA01000067.1:0-12370 GCF_013420015.1 Acinetobacter sp. YH12039
AATGTATATCGTTGGCAGAAGAAATTATTTAGACCAATTATCAAAAGCTTCATTGATGACTTTATTCTCGATAAAAATCATCTGCTACCACAGAGAATCTTTAAATAATAGTGCGTAAGTCCTATATTAAATAACTCTGCTGTAAATAATTGCGACCTATTTTTAAAATTTGATGTATTGATTAATAAATAAACATTTATTAGACTGCACAACATTAGGCTGTCTTAAGATTTTATCCATTTATTTTTAATTCGAGTATTTGCCAATGAAGTAAGCCCTGTTTTTTTCATCATCAAATCCATTTTTTTGATGTGCGAACACATGGCTAATGACTTCGACTGCATTTTCTCAAATATTGTCTTTTTTATAGAATCAAATTAGTTATTTGTGTTGCGCATCTTTGCTATCGCAAGGTGTATCTATGACTCAAACGGCTTGTATAATTTCCAAATTAAGCTTGGAATTTCCATCCAAAACACTTTTTAAAAACCTGAAATTTAACCTCAATCAACAACAACTTTCGGCATGTATTGGTCGCAATGGTTTAGGAAAATCCTGCATCCTTAAAATCTTACATGCGCAAAATCTGAAAGATTTCCCCTATGAAGGGGAAATTTCATGGAATGTACCACATGCCTATTTATCACAATTTTCTCGACTAGAAGCAGACACGATTGCATCTGCACTCGGTGTGGAAGATTTATGTAGCGCATTTCAACGTATCGAAATAGGCAATGCCAGTTTTGAAGACTTTGAACTGACTGAAAACCAGTGGCACCTTCCTACACTTTGGCCGCAACAACTTAAGCAGGCGTCACTTCCGACAGATTTAAATTTCCCAGTCGCTCAGCTGAGTGAAGGTCAAAAAACCAAATTGGCATTGTGTGCATTATTTTTAAAACCCGACCACTATTTACTTTTGGATGAACCTAGTAACCATTTAGATGCATCCTCACGCTTATGGCTCATCGATCATTTAAAAAACCATCCTGCGGGTGCATTCGTCGTCAGTCATGATCGAGAATTGCTGCAACATGTAGAGCATATCTATGCTTTAAATGAGTTTGGACTCAGTCATGTTACTGGCAACTATGAAGACTACGTTCAACAAAATGATCTGCAAAATAAAGCCTTACAGCGTAATGCTATGCAGCATCAGCGTGAGTTAAAACAACTCAAATCACAGCAACACGAAACACAGCTGAAAGCGCAAAAACGAGAACAACAAGGTCATACACTACGCAAGTCAGGCTCACAAGCTAAAGTGTTACTTGATTTTAAAAAGGAACAAGCTGGTCAAAGCCTCGCAACAGTTCAAACGCAACAGCAGAAGCAATTGGAAGAAAAGAGATCTCAACTGATTCAGTCACAGCAACAACTTGAGCATGTCAAAGAGCAGCAATTCGTTTTTCAACATCACGCTGAAAAAACAGGAGAAATCTTAAGAGTTAAACATTTTCATCGCAAAACATCTCAGCACCAGCCTTTCGACTTGGCCTTACAGGCAGGTGAAAAAATTCATTTAAAAGGAAAAAATGGTATTGGTAAATCTACATTTCTAAAGTATTTGAGTCAGACCACATCACAGTCTAGCCATGAAACGTTTTTGTCTGTGCATACCCTGTATTTAGATCAAAACTTGAGTGATTTATCACCTGAACTGAGTGTTTTGGACAATTTGGCAAAGTTTAATCCTGAGGTTTCGTCAACGGAATGGCGTAATCAACTCGGTCAACTTAGAATCCGTGGTCAAAAAACGGAACTGCCATTTCACTGTTTAAGTGGTGGTGAGCGTTTAAAAGTGACCTTGTTAGGCTTAAATTATTTAACACCGAATATTGAGCTTTTATTGTTAGATGAACCTGAAAACCACTTAGATATAGAGTCTAGAGTGTTATTGGCTCAAGCCATTCAGCATTATACAGGTGCGGTGATCCTCGTTTCACATGATGCATATTTTGTAGAATCTTGTGGTATTCAGAATAGCGTGCAATTAGTTGAATAACTCTTGCTCGCTAGATATATTTAAAAAAGCCAAAGTAGATGAACGCTACTTTGGCGAATTTACTGCTTTAGAAATCGTTCTTATTTAACTGATATTACGCACGTAAAAGTAATTTCGCATTTTTAAAATGCTTTTTCAGTCTATTCTACGGAGTCTTACATCTAGGGTTTAGATAAAGAGATTAGCCTTCGGCTGGAGGTACTCTTACGAAGCACGCTTCTCATTAGGCAAAATGAGAAGCAAAGCTTCGCAAGAAAACCATCTTGCGGTGCAATGCACCTCACCGACAAAACTCGTTCACTACCTTCAAATTATTCAAAGTATCGCAAAAACATTTTTGATGAGAAGTAGTCCTGTCTCAAACAGTTGCGGATGACATTACCGCGTATCGTTCTTTTATTTGAATCAAATTGCGTTTCTGATGTTAATACGTAACTTCAACTTCTAATTTAAGATCTCTTAGGACAATATTGCTAAACAATACTGTTTTTTAACGCCCGATTTTCTTCATGATTTTTTGTTTAACGCGCTGCTGAAGTGATGTTGAGCGTTCCTTGAGCTCGGCACGCCAGTCATTCGGCACTGAGCATTTCGCGAGGCGAACCCAAACGCTGGCAAACTGTTTGATAAAACTTGCTTCATTGTAGTGAATACCATATTCCTCACAGAGTGCTTTAATTTTAGGTGCGGCTTCTGCATAGCGATTCGCAGGCATATCTGGAAATAAATGGTGTTCAATTTGGTGACTTAAATTACCACTGAGTATATGCAACCATTGTGTTCCACTAAAATTACTTGAGCCACGAATTTGACGGAGATACCACTCTGCTCGAGTTTCATTTTCGGTATTGTCCATTTCGAAGTTTTCCGCATCTTCAGTAAAATGGCCATTAAAGATGACAGCGGAAGCCCATAAGCTACGAATCACGTTGGCTACAGCATTTCCTGCAAATACAGGAATCGCATTGGGACCTGCAATAAGCGGGAAAAATACATAATCTTTAATCACTTGGCGCTTAATTTTCTGACGCACATCGGCTGCTTCATGCCATACATCTTTCCAAGTTTTGGTTTTATACGCAATAACATCTTCTAAATGTAAACGTTGGATACCGACATACCACTCAAAGAAAACCATGAGTTGGGCAGCCAGTGGAATATTAAAAAGGAAACGTGGCTCCCACTTTTGCGATTCACTCACACGGATTAAGCCATAACCGACATCATGGTCCATACCGACAATATTGGTATAGGTGTGATGCACATAGTTATGGGTATATTTCCAGTCTTGGCCCGTGGCGATGGTATCCCAATCATAATTAGCACCATTTAAGCTTGGGTCATTTAACCAATCAAACTGACCATGCATCACATTGTGTCCGAGTTCCATGTTCTCTACGATTTTAGAAATACCCAATAAACCCGTACCCAGTAACCACACTGGTGGAATCCAACCTGCAAACATCAACATGCCACGAGATGCGATCTCGCTATAACGGACAAAATTGCGAATTTTATAAATATACGCTGCATCTTTTTCACCTACGTTCTGCATGATTTCACGTCGTATTTGCTCAACTTTTTCGCCAAATTCAGCAGTTTGTTCGGGTGATAAATAACGTGACTTACTATTCGAACTAATATATATCAATTGATTCATGATGATGCCCCTGATTTGTTTTTATGCGGCTTGGGTTAGAGTTGAATACGTACAGGTGAAATTGCCTGAGAGACACATAATTTGATTTGTGTGTTATTCGCATGATCAATTTCGCCAGTGAGTAAGTTTTTCACTGAACCCTGTAATTTGGTACACGAACAGGTATTACAAATACCCATCCGACAGCCATGCGCAGGTTTTAAACCAGCTTTTTCAGCACTTTTCAGTAAATTACCCTCTGCCAAAAAATCTTGCTGGGCTAAACTAAAAGTGACAGGTTGAGCAGGTACTGAATCATCAGCAATCATTTGAAAATATTCGGTGTTTAAATAATCTGAAAGCTTGAACTCACGATACAGTTGCTCAATGCTTTGCATCATTGGCGCTGCACCACAGGCATAGCAATCTCGCTGCTTAAAATCAGGGACCATGTGATTTAGCACCTCTGGTGAGATATGCAATTTGGTTTTCAGCGTATTAATCGCATGTAAATGTGCATGGTTAGATTGCTTCGCTAGTTGAATCAATTCATCCAAATACGCATCATCCCGATTGAAATAAATCAGGTCAACCGTACGCCCAATCTGAATCGCTTGTTTAAACAAAGCCATGATTGAGGTAATACCACTCCCTGAAGCAAGCAGTAAAATTGGTCGATCCGAATTTAGCTTTAGGCCAAACTCACCTTGCGGTTGCGATAATTCAACAACATCACCTGTTTTTAATTGCGTCAGGCAATTGGACACTTTGCCTTGCTGTTTAACTGCAATCACCACATGACCTGATGTATTGATTTCGACGATGCTATAGCTACGTTGATGACGTACACCATCTTTGACCACTGTCACCAGAACACATTGGCCTGGTCGAAAGTTTGCTACTTTAAAGTTGTGATTGGCTAAAAAACTCAGTTCATAAAACCCGATCCCCACACAACGTGATTTAACCAATTGTGCTTTTACACGTTTGTAGGCCCAAATTGCATCAAATTTTTCTGCAATAAAATCAATAAAATCTTCCCGAATCCACTCAGGCTTGTAACTTGTAGTTGTCATTTTTTGCCTCGGATAATGCATTAATATACATTTGTTTTTAAATTATGCTTACCTTAAGTTTAGTGCTAATTTCCCACCATGTGAATTCGGGACAAAATCTATCATTTGGCATTTTTTATCATTTTATGTCTAACAATCTGTCACTTTTTGCAAATCCTAATTTGAAGTTTTGATTTGTTATAACGACATAAAAAAAAACTAGGCCAAAGCCTAGTTTTTAAATAGTGAAAATTAACGCATTAAGATTTAAATGATTAGTCGTTTAATCAATAATATTTAAATCAATGTTTAATCTTCAAAATGTACAACGGAGCGAATTGATTTACCTTCATGCATTAAATCAAAGGCTTCATTGATTTTATCCAGCCCCATAGTATGGGTCACGAATGGTTCAAGTTTGATCTCGCCTGACATGGCTTCTTCTACCATACCCGGTAATTGTGAACGACCTTTAACACCACCGAAAGCAGTGCCTTTCCAAGTACGACCAGTAACCAATTGGAATGGACGGGTTGAAATTTCTTGACCTGCACCTGCCACACCAATAATCACAGATTGCCCCCAACCACGGTGAGCACATTCCAAAGCAGAGCGCATCACATTGGTATTGCCAATACATTCAAATGAATGGTCAACGCCCCAGCCGGTCATTTCTACAATCACTTCTTGAACTGGACGATCATAATCTTTTGGATTAACAAAATCTGTAGCGCCAAATTCTTCAGCCAGTTTGAATTTGTCAGGATTGGTATCTACGGCAATGATACGACCTGCTTTGGCTTTTTTAGCACCTTGTACCACAGCCAAACCAATACCACCTAAACCAAAGACTGCAACTGAGTCACCTTCCTGAACTTTAGCGGTATTTTTAACTGCACCAAGGCCTGTTGTTACGCCGCAACCCAACAAACATACATGTTCGTGGTTCGCTTCAGGGTTAATTTTTGCCAAAGACACTTCTGCAACCACAGTATATTCAGAGAATGTTGAACAGCCCATATAGTGATAAATCGGCTGACCATTATACGAAAAACGTGTTGTACCATCTGGCATTAAACCTTTCCCTTGTGTTGCTCGAACAGATACACAAAGATTCGTTTTACCCGATTTACAGAATAAACATTCACCACATTCTGCAGTATAAAGCGGAATAACATGATCACCCGGTTGCACTGAAGTCACACCTTCACCGACTTCAACCACAACACCTGCACCTTCATGCCCTAAAATAGCTGGAAATACACCTTCAGGATCATCACCTGACAATGTAAATGCATCTGTATGACACACACCTGTATGGCTAATTTTGACTAAAACCTCACCTGCTTTAGGTGGTGCCACATCAATTTCAACAATTTCTAAAGGCTGACCCGGTCCAAAAGCAACGGCTGCACGTGATTTCATGTCTAAAAACATCCTGTATGGCTTATATTAACAGATGAGTTACAGTAACCTCTTTTTAAGCCTAAATACAACCTTAAAACATGATGTTATGATGAATTTTTCAAGGAATGATTAATGCTATTCGAATGATACAATTACGTGAAATAAGTTGTACTGTCGGTTTAACTGTTTCGATCAGCCTATTAACTGGATGCAGCTTACCTAGCAATCAGTCAAAAAAAGATGTCCCTATACAATCGCATGCAGACAAATGGATTACATCTGCTACGGACTTAGAAAAATTACAACAAAAACAAACAGCTTATTTAGCCTTAGATGATGCCTTTTTAAGCATTGCTTCTCGCCTACATTTGATTCGAAATGCAAAATACACCATCGATTTGCAATATTACATTTGGGAAAATGATGCTATTGGGCATCTGATGTTTCAAGAATTACTGCATGCCGCTGACCGGGGGGTAAAGGTAAGGCTATTAATTGATGATCAAAACGGGACGAAACTCGATCCGACCTTACAATCCCTTTCAGCTCATCCCAACATTTCAATCAAACTGTTTAATCCCTATAAATTCAGAAAATTACGTGTCATTGATTATGCATTTCGCTTAAAGCACATTAACCATCGTATGCATAATAAATTAATTATTGCCGATGGTTTTATGGGCGTAACTGGCGGTCGTAACATCAGTAATGAATATTTTGATGCCAGTGAAAGTTTTCAATTTACAGATTTGGACATCCTTTTCTATGGCGAAGCCATTCAACAAGCCAATCAGGCGTTTTTGAACTTTTGGAATGATGATTTAAGTTATTCTGTTCAGCAATGGATTGGTGCAGGTACAAAAGAAGACTTAAATCAATTAAGACAAACGTACCAAGAAAACTCTACAACGTTGACTAAAGATCAACAGCGCATTAACTATGCACAACAACAACTGGCGGCACAGCTTAAACTTAGACCGGTAAATTGGGCCGAAGCACATTTTATTGCGGATAGTCCGAATAAAATACGTGGTGAAGCCAAAGAACAAGAATTGATTTATAACCAATTTTCCACCTTAATGGGACAGCCCAAAGAACGCATGGAATTGGTTTCGGCTTATTTTGTTCCTACGCAACAAGGCACTGACTTTCTGACGGGTCTTGCAGGTAAAAATGTAGAAGTCCGCGTCTTGACCAACTCATTTTTAGCCAATGACGTCGCTGTTGTTCATGCGTTTTATCAAAAATATCGCAAAGACTTACTCGAAAATGGCGTGAAATTATATGAATTTAAACCTTATATAGAGCGATCAAAACGAACGTGGTACGAGGTCATGACCGGAAATATCATCCCTGCGAAAGGCAAAAATGCCTCTAGTTTGCATGCAAAATTTTTCGATATTGACGGCATGGTGTTTATTGGATCATTTAACTTTGATCCACGTTCCGCAAATTTAAATTCGGAAGTTGGACTAGTCGTTAAATCTGATCGATTACAAAACGATATTTCTGCCGCATTAAACCAGTATTTACCGCAAATTGCATATGAATTAAAACTAGATAAAAATGGCGAAATCATTTGGTTAGAGCATCAAAAAAATGGAACAATCAAAACCTATACTCATGAACCAGAAACAACTCGATTCCAACGATTTAGTATAAAAGCAGTGTCATACCTCCCCATTGAATGGATGATGTAATGACAATGTACTGCTAAATGATTGAATTGCCCTCGTCGAGGCTATTTATTGAAATAATCTGATAAGTTCGATCAAGTCAAAAACGGTCTTAGTCAGTCTAGTTCATATGAGTGCTGGCTTTTGAAAACAACCAAGCCATTGATTTCGCCAAGACATTCCACTTGGCCATAATTGGCTGCTTTAAGCGCTGCTAAATGTTCCTCAACTGACTTATACAACTCATGATTTTGCTGAGCATGTGCTGCATATAAATGATCACATACAAAATACACGCCTTGTGTATTTAACAACTTTTTTACAGTCCGATGAAACTCTGCTGCATACGCCTTATGTCTCAATTCATGTAAGGCCTGATGAATAATAATCACATCAAAGGTGCTTTTCTCATTGAAATGAAGAGGTTCTTCCCAATTAGATTGTTTGAAATCCCCTGTTATAAAATTACATTTTAAGCGTTGCGATGCACTTAGTTTTCCTTTTGCCAAGTCATGCATAGCTTCGGAAAAATCAAATGCTGTGTAATCTATATTTGGACAATGATTGATTAAAAACTCAGCCAAATAGCCTGGGCCTGAACCGAGTTCAAGCACGTGCGCATTCGTGTTGAAAGCCAAAATAGAGTCGACATACATTTGAAAGATGTCATAACGCCACGGACGTTTAAGATTGACTTCAGTCAGCAGCCCATTGTTTAGCTTCGATTGGATCTTTTAAGTCTATGGGGCTGTGCACATCATTTATGTGAATATTATTTTCGCAATTCATTTTCTTAGACTTAATTTAGATAGATTGAATGCTATTTATACATAAAATATCTCAATAAAAGCAAAGGTTTTACTCACACTTGATGATGCTTTAACATCCACCTCTTATTTTGTTTTATTTCCTCCTAAAGTTTTCTAATGCAATTTTTTGATTTAAGCCGCCAATTTAATTTAAGTGATATTTTAACGCCTTTTACGACACTTCCTGAACTTGGTCATCAAGAATGGTTTTTGTCGAAAGTTCGGGTTGAGCATGACTGCTTATCTGACAATGACATGATTGAAGGCCAAGCTGTGCTTAAATCTAATCACAATATCCAAATTGAGTTGGAATGGTTAATCCAAGATACAGGTCATGAATTACAGCTTTTATTTAAAGGCATTGAAACTGCAGCTAGCGAAGAAACTTTGGTGATCGTGAAAGGCGCACAAATTTTAAATGATGCAAACAAAAAAGTTTCATCTCAGACACTGAGTTTATGGATCGATGGCACTTTACTACCTATGCTGCCTCATATTCGCAAAGAAATTAAAGCGCGTTTGAACCTTTGGGATTATGTTGAATATGATGGCTAAGGAGTTGATGTTTATCCATAAGATGCCACCTTTTAATCATTGAATGTTTGCCTGTTTAAATAAGAAATTTTATTCAAGGCATTTCATAAATCCGAAAACTTACTTAAAGGAAGCCTATATCTTTAAATAAGCTTTGGTAGGCTTCGGCTTTTTTTTCCAGTGCCAGTGGATAAGCCCTAGATGATGATGGCATGCGGTATAAAGTCAAATCTCTGCCTGCAAATTCGGTACGAACAGCATGCCCAATGTGTGGTTTTTCAGTATTTTCTGGCATCGAGAGCATCAAAGTATCAGTCGCCTTGTCTCCCGTCGTCATAATACTGTGGCAATTCGGCATTTTTTGAAGCAGCTTCGCAATATCGGTTGGCTGATGGAGCTGTAAAAACTTGTCTGATGCATTGCCTTTCAAACGAATCACTTGATAGGCCGTATCAAAAATGCCTATGCCTTTTTGATTTAAAAAATCTCGAATGCGCTGTTCTTTAAAAGTCTTGCTATCTAGATTGAGAAAATGATTTTTATCCTGAAAAAAACATAGGCCAAAGATTTTCCACATGTCATTTTGGAAATTTGGATAGTAAAAATCCATTTTCCAGCGTGTTTTGGGTGGCGGAAAACTCCCTAGCATCAAGAGTTTCCCATTTGATGGCAAAAATGGCGCTAAAGGATGCGTTTCGATTTGCGGACTCGCGTCGGAAATATCTTTGCTCATGTAGATTTAACTTCGCCCAATGATTGAATCATTATTGTCTATGAAAATTCTTCAGTGATATGTTTCGCTATTTTTTCAGCCCATAACTGATAAATTTCTTTACTCGGGTGAAAGCCGTCTTTGGCCATTTTTAATTTTTTTTCACGATACTCGTGTAAATCGTATTGAATTAATCTCATATTCGCTTGAGTATTAACATAATTTTTTAAAAGCGCATTCATCTTTTGCGAATATTGTCCAAACAACCATGACAATGGAAACGGTAAAGCTGGAAACTCATTCATTGGTGGCACACCTGAAATGATCAATAGCTGTGGATGAAACCTTTCCTCGACAGCTTGATATAAACGCTGCTGGAGCTTCAACCATTGGTCTGGCTGTTTTAAAGCTGTGACATCATTGACACCAACAGAGCTGATCACGACATCAAAGTTCTGCTTTGCGACATTATCCAAAGCGTTGATGATTTGCTTGCTGTTATGCCCCGTTGTGGCCTCAAGGCAATAGTGAACTTGATAATCAGGCGATAAAATTTTAAGTAATTGTCCCAATAACGCATCCGACTGATGCTCGACGCCGACACCTGCTGCCGCTGAGTCACCAAGGATCAATACCGATAATGGTCGATTACCCTGAACAATCATTCCACAACGCTCTCCCACCGGTTCTGCTAAACGTGGAGTATTTTTTTTCACACGGTAACCTTGGATCAGTAATGCAGGTAATAGCAGCAGTGTTGATACTTTGAGTAGCATAATATTTAGCAATGATTGAGAGCTTGTCGACTGCATTATTTTAAGTAGTTTAAAAAACAAAGCATTGACTCTATTGTTATTTTTCTACATTTTCTTTTGTTTAAAGCACCATTCTGCAGCATATTGCTAGTTTTTATATTAATAATGATTATCATTTATTGGTTTTCATCCTACCTCTTTTATTATTTCAATGAAAAAACTTTCCCCATTTTTTTTAGCTTGCTCTATTGGCTTTGCTGTTTCTTCTGCTTTTGCCCAAATTCAAAATTCACCCGCTTTAACCGATACAATTGAAAAAAAACATTTTCCCTATGCCACTGCATGTGAAGATGTCAAAGCGCAAAGCCAAATATTACTAAACCTACAACATCAGTTAGGTCAAAATCCAAAACAACATGCTCAAATACTTGAAGATTTTTGGAAGCGTGTAGAGCTTATGGGTACACCAATCATTGAAAACTATGATGAAAAACATGACCGTATAATTTTTTTATGGAAAGGTGCGCAGCATAATGTTCGTCTTATTGGTGGTCCAAGTAATGACCATGAATGGTTGACGCACCTGCCAAATACCGATATTTGGTTTAAAGAATCAATTATTGATCATCGTTACATTGGCAGTTATAGCTTTGCTGTCGATTTACCGAACTTAGAAGGTTATCTGTCAAATTATTGTCCGCATCTGAATCCAAAACTTAAAGAATCAAGAACGCAGCGTCGTGCTGTGATACAAGTGCAACGCATCGATCCTTTCAACAAAAACACTTATCTCGCAAGTGATGACACATCAGGCTTGCGTAATGAAAATTTTGCGGCGCTTAAAGATGCCCCGCCTTTTATTGATCCAAAACAATATCTAAATGTTAAACAGCCCAAATTACAAGAGTTTGCTCTAGAGAGCAAAATTTTGAATAACTCACGTAAAATCCAAATTTACCAATCTAAAGCTAAGAAAAATCAAAGCTATATCACCGCTATATTTTTTGATGGTCAGCAATATAACGAGTTGCTGAATGTTCCAAAGGCATTAGATATATTAGTTGAGCAAGGTCAGTTACCGGCAATTCAAGCCATTTTTGTTTCTCCACCGAACGATCAGGAACGACCGAAAGAATTAACACCAAATACTAAATTTTCAGCATTTTTTAGTGATGAACTGATGCCTTGGATTCAAAAAAATGCACCTGCAAAAGTCGATTCGAAGAAAACGGTACTACTTGGGTCAAGTCTTGGCGGTTTAAGTTCAGCTTATTTAGCCTTAGAAAATCCAAATCAAATTAGTCATGTCGTACCGTTATCTGGATCATTTTGGTGGCAAAATGCGCCGACAGACCTCCCTAATGGCATGAGTAAAATCATTCGGGATAAAAACTCACAACCTAAACAGCATTGGTTTATTACTGCCAATAGTTATGAGAGTTCACGCAATAATAATGAACTGAGTATTTTAGAGACTTCGCCTATTGTTGCAGCCGACTTAAAAAGCAAAGGTCATGATGTACATTACAAATCATATATAGGCGGACATTCCTACGCGGTATGGCAAGTTGCCTTGCAAGATGCACTCAAACATTTTTTTGCGCAAAAGTAGTTTATAAACGTTTAGATCATAAAAAAGCCCTGCAAATGCAGTAATGCCAGTCAGTTAAGAGATTGACTGGCTTTTTCTTGGGTATTTTTGAGGTTTTCCTTTTACAACCCTTGGATAACTCCTCACTCTTCTCTCAGGTATAACATACCGATTAGATTTCTCCATT